>JAQWBY010000080.1 GCA_028706165.1 Lentisphaeria bacterium
TGCCGCAGCGTCGGTATCAATTACGCATTTCTGGTGAGGCGAGGTCATGGAATTATTTGCGACAGCGCGCGAGCGTTTGGAAAAGCAGTACGAATGCGCGGTGTATGATCCGGCCAGCGGTCTTGATCGCGCGGGGCTGCAGGAGCTTTTTGCCGCGCATCGCGCGGCGCATCCCGGCGAAGAGCGGGTGCTGACCAAGGCCTTCCTGCTGAAGCTGATCTTCACTCGCGGGCGCATTGCGCCGGAGCCTGATAACTTTTTTGCCGGCAAGGTCGACCACTGCGGCCTGCTGGCGGAGTTGCGCAAAGAATGGCATGCCGACGAGTGGTCGCGGCAGGACAAGAGCGGCGGCATGGCCGGTTATTGGGCGGCTGATGCTCAGAACAACGGCGTGCGTTACATGATTGACGTCAGCCATGTGGCGCCCGACTGGCCGTCGGTGCTGCGTCTGGGCTTTACTGGGCTGCTGGAACGGGCCCGTACGGGCGACACGCCTTTTCATCGCGCCTGCGCCATGACCTACGAAGGCGCCATCGCGCTGTGTCAGCGACTGGGCGCGGCGTCTGCGAATCCCGCGCTGACGGCGTTGGCGGAACGCCCGCCACGCACGCTGCATGAGGCCTATCAGATGGCGTACATCTTCCACGACCTCGCGGAAAACGAAGGCGAGGAAGTGCGCTCCATGGGCCGTTTCGACCACGTGTTCATCGACTACTATCGCCGCGATCTTGCCGCCGGCCGATTGACCCGCGACGACGCCAAGGAATTGACCAAGTACTTCTGGACCGCTTTTTACGCCAAGTACCAGGGCAAGCGCTTCGGCAAAAACTTCTGTTTTGGCCCGGACATCAACGAGCTGTCGTATCTGGGCATGGAAGTCTATTACGAGATGAACACGGTGGACCCGAAGTTGTCGCTGCGGGTGACGCCGGACACGCCGGCGGATTTTCTGGCACTGGTGGCGCGCAATATCCGCGACGGGCGCACGGGCATTGTTATGCTCAATGACGACGTGATCATCCGCGGGTTGATCCGGCATGGCCGCCTGCCGGAGGACGCGCGGGAATACTTGCCCATTGGCTGTTACGAGCCGGCCGTGCAAGGCAAGGAAGTGTCGATTTCGGGGGCGACAGGACTGTACCTGCCGCGATTTTTGCTCAAGGTCATGGAAGACGGTCGGGATTACCCGGACTTTGCGTCTTTCAAGGCGGCCTATTACGACTACCTGCGTGCGGGGACGCTGCACATGTGTGAGATGCAGCGGCGCTGCGAAGTCGCCTGGCCGAAGGTCCATCCCACGCCATTCCTGGCGGGATCTTTCCCCAACTGCATCCGGACGGGCCGGGACTACTCAGAGGGCGGCGTCGAATACAATTCGACGGGCTGCGTGATCAGCTACTGCGCGCAGGCGGTGGACTCGCTGGCGGCGGTGGATTACCTGGTGTACCGCGAGAAGCTCTGCACGCTGGCCGAGCTGCGGCAGGCGCTGGCGGCGAACTGGTCGGGCTTTGAGAAGTTGCGACTGGCGGCGCTGAATCGCGCGCCGAAGTGGGGCAACAACGACTCGCGGGCGGACGATCTGGCCGTCGAGCTCGCGCGTTTCATCGGGCCCTTCCTGAACAGCCAGCCCAATGCGCGCGGCGGGCATTTCTTCGCCTCGCTCTATGGCCAGGCGGTGGTGGAAAGTGGCAAGCGCTACGGCGCGTTGCCGGACGGCCGCCTCGCCGGCGAGCCGCTGTCCAAAAACATGGACGCGTGCACCGGCATGGATCGCCGGGGCGTCACGGCGCTGATGAATTCCGTGCTCAAAATCGACATGACGGACTTTCCCTGCGGAACGTGCCTGGACATCATGCTTCACCCCAGCGCTGTGACCGGCGACGATGGCTTGGCGACCCTGGCCGCGACTATCCGCGCTTTCATCGCCGGCGGCGGCAGCGGCCTGCAGTTCAACATCTTTGACGTCGCTACGCTGCGCGACGCACAGCTCCATCCCGAGAAGTACGCCAATCTGCAGGTGCGGGTCTGCGGCTGGAACGCGCGCTTTACGGACCTGACCCCGGAGGCCCAGCAGACCTTTATTGACCAGGCCGCCGCCATCGCCTGACGTTTTGTCTGCAAAATAACCAAGGCTCCGGGCGGAAGACGTTTTCCGCACGGGGCCTTTGCTGTTCTCTACCGGCCATCCAACTTACGCCACGGCGTCTTTCTCTGCTTCTGAAGCGGCCGTCGAGCAACGGCCGAGCGGCTGGAGGGGGGCGTCGGGACGCGGGGGTGTTGATTTTGGCGCATATGCACGCAGGAAGGCGAAGCCACACTCACGGGGGGGCATCAGGACGCGGGGGTGTTGATCTTAGCATGCAGAATCTGCAAGTCGCGGAGTGTTTCCTCCACTAAGGTCTGCCCCCCCTCCGGGCCGACGATGTTGCAGTAGCGGCTGGCGCTGTAGCCCTTGCCCTCGAAGCCGCGCGCGGTCGGCAGATAGCCCGAGTAGCGGTCGCAGTATTCGTTTGGTCCCAACTGGATGTTGAACGTTTGGACAAACGGGCTGCGAGCCTGAATGCGATGCATGTAGTCCATGTAGAGTTCAAACGGCGACACCGCGAAACCGACATCGTCAAGCGCAGCGACGTGCAGTTCCATGGTGAAGCACGGGTCCTGGCGAAGCTCTTCGTAGCGCTTCAAGATGCTGAGCGAGCGGCTACGCCGCGCGGCCAGGATTGAATCGTGGACGAGGCGCTCTCTGGGCGTGCCATCGGCCTGGAAATCTTCTTTCATTATGTCATCATAGAGGTCTTTTTCCTGGCGGTATTCTTCTTCGCTGATGGGCCGGGCCGGAATTCGCAGTTTGCGGGTTGAAATCTCAATGTGCCCCTGGGTACGGATATCCTGGCGCGCCCACTCGAGCGTTTCTGCGAATGCCGCCGCCAGGCGTTCGGCGATGTCATGGCGGACGTACTGTTCGGAGAATTCCTCTGGCCGGCCGGCGAATTTCAGTTTGAACCGCCGCGCCTGGGCGCTCTTGTAATGCAGGATACGCGGCGAGAGATCGCCGGCGGGGGCGCATTGCGGCAGGATGTCGATATCGCCGTAGCGGGCGCGCAGGAGGAGCCTGGTTTCGTGCCAGAAACTGGCGGAAAGCTTGCTGATGCCCTCGGAGCACTGGGAAGGGCAGGGGACGTTGATGATGGCGCCGGTCAAGGCGCCGTTCTGATCAAACGTGTAAAGCAGATTGACGAAGTGGTCCGCGCCGGCCTCGTAATGGCTGAACATCGAATCATTGGTCTCGCCATACATGCGGGCGTGGCCGTTGACGCACATACCTGGCCGGCCCGCCATGTCCGGCCGCAGCGATAGATCGTCGAAATACCAAGTCTTGCGGCTATGGCCGACGACGGCATAGCCATAGCCGTAGGCGTAACCGCCCCGGGCGCGCCGGCGCCAGGCTTCCGCCACGGCTGAAGCCGCAGCGGAAGCCAAAAATTCACGATAGACTTCCACTGGTTCGATAGCAATGGATGGATCGACGGGAAAGGCGAGGTGCGCTTTGGCCATGCCGTCGTAATTGGCGGCGCCGGCATGCGTGTGGGTGGCGTTGAAAATGACCTGGGCCGCGTCGTCCAGTTCCGGGCAGAGGGCCGCGATCTTGGCTCGCATCAGTTTGATGGTGTCCGAGAGCATGAGGACAGTGTCTACCGACACCATGACCAGCGCCCGCTCGCCATCGTCGATCACCAAGGCCGTCAACGTCAGCGGGTCTAGCACCCCCTCCGAAACACGGATGTGGAATTGTCCCGGGATGCTCACGGGCTGCGTGGTGGAGATGTCACGACGAGCCCAGCCGATTTTCAACTCTTGCATGGCCACTTCCTTACTCTTTAGTCGGACAGGCCCGACTGGTGATATGTAAAAGTGCGTGGAGGCTAATAGGAACTCAACCAAAAATATACCAAACCGCGAAAAAGCAGACGATTTTTCGCGGTTTGGTGTGAGGAAGGTGCTTCAATAGATATGCCTGGCAATAAATTCACCCTGCTGATCGGGGGGCAACTTGGTAAACCTGGCAGAGTATCCGTACAACCGTACAATCAGTTCCCGATGCGCGTCGGGATGCGCTATCGCGTCCTCAAGTTCTTCTGAACTTACGCAGTTTCACTGTATTATAACAGAAGTCCTGTGAGTTACCATGGAGGAACGCCACGGCTACGGTTTTCGGTTGTAAGCGGTCAGTAACCACCCCGGTGGGGAAAACACCGGGGATAATTTACCGGAAACCTACGGCCAACCGCCGCCCAGCCACCCGACCTTGATTTTCGCCGCCCCTTGCGGCAGCTGGTTTCATAGGAGTAATCGACAGCAATCGATAGCAATCGACAGCTATCGACAGCTATCGACAGCTATCGACAGCTATCGACAGCTATCGACAGCAATCGACGCACGCATCCCTTTGCGACAACGGGTTTCATAGGAGTAAGCACCCCGGTGGGGAAAACACCGGGGATAATTTACCGGAAGCCCACGGCCAGTCGCCGCTCCGCCACCCGACCTTGATTTTCGCCGCCCCTTGCGGCAGCGGGTCTCATAGGCGGGATTCCAGTATGCGACTGCCGAGCCACGCAATTGGCTGCTCAAAAGCTTCAGATGCAGGCTTTGAGCAAGGCGAGTGAAAAACATTAGGGGCAATTAGCGATGTGAAAATCTGTGATGAATGTAAAAACGTAAGCCCCGGCCCGCGTGATGCGGGGCGGGGCTGTTTGGGTTACGTCATTGGACGGTGCCGCTGGCGCTGGCTTACAGCAGCGGGATGTTGTGTTTCTGGCAGGCGGCGATCATGTCATCGGGCCAGATGCTGGCCTGGATTTCGCCGATGTGGGCTTTCTGCAGGAGGAGCATGCAGAGCCGCGACTGGCCGATGCCGCCGCCGATGGACAGGGGCATCTTGTCTTCCATCAGGGACTTGTGGAAGAGCAGTTTGAGGCGGTCGCTGGCGCCACGCAGTTCCAGCTGCTTGAGCATGGCGGCTTTGTCGACGCGGATGCCCATGGACGACAGCTCATAGGAGCGGTCGAGGATGGGGTTGAAGACGACGATGTCGCCGTTGAGGCCGCAGTGGCCGGCGTCGCTGGGGGTGGACCAATCGTCGTAATCGGGCGCGCGGCCGTCGTGGGGTTGGCCACTGAGGGGCAGCGGGTTGCCAATGCCGATGACGAAGATGGCGCCGTATTGCTTGGCGGCCTTGTCCTCGCGTTCGCGGGGGGTGAGGGTCGGGTACTGCTTCTCCAGGTCTTCCGTGTGCAGGAAGGTGATGTCCTTCGGCAGATAGGGCTCCAGCACGGGATATTCGTTGGCGATGAATTTTTCCGTGCGGCGGAGTGCGTAGTAGATGTGGCGGACCGTGTCCTTCAGGAATTCCAGGTTGCGGTCTTTGGCGGTAATGACCTTCTCCCAGTCCCACTGGTCGACGTAGAGCGAGTGGAGGTTGTCCAGGTCCTCGTCAGGGCGGATAGCGTTCATGTCGGTGTAAATGCCGCAGCCGGTCAGGATGCCGAGGCGGGCCAGTTCCATGCGCTTCCACTTGGCCAGCGAGTGTACGACCTGGGCGCGGACGCCGCCCATGTCCTTCATGGGGAATTCCACGGGGCGTTCGGTGCCGTTGAGGTCGTCGTTGATGCCGGTGCCGGCCTGGACGAAGAGCGGCGCGGTGGCGCGCTGCAGATCGAGCTCAAAGGCGAGGTTGGCCTGGAAGTCGTCCTTGATCTTGCGAATGGCCTTTTCCGTCGTGAGGGCGTCGAGCTTGGGCTGATAGCCCTTGGGGATATAAAGACTAGACATTGGGGAAAGTCCTTTCCTAATCGTCTTCAAAAAGTATCAAAGTGTGGCAGTGGCCAGCATTTCTGGCCATTTTTGTAAAAAACGTCAATTATTCGTCATCTGCTCCTCCTTTCAGAGGGTAACGCGGTTTGGTGGGCATGGCCTGGTCAGCGATGTTTGGGCGGTGACCTGGGTATTGTCGCCAACAAAACGGCGTATCGGCAAAACGTCGTTATCCTGGTATTACGAAATTGTAAAAGAGGGTATTGCCAGCTGGTGCCGGCGGGGTTACTACGTCACAGCCAGGCGGTGGCGTCGGCATCGGCGGGCATGCGCCAGTCGCCGCGTGGCGACAGGGCGATGGTGCCGACCTTCGGGCCGTCGGGCATGGCATTGCGTTTGAACTGTTGCGAGAAGAAGCGCTTGAGGAAGGTCGCCAGGGTCGCGCGGATGTGCTCGGGCTCGTAGCAGCCGGCGAAAGTCTGGTATGCCCACTCCAGCAGATCATCGGGTCGTTCTCCGTACTTGAGGAAGTAATAGAGGAAGAAGTCATGCAGTTCATAGCAGCCGAGGAGCTCTTCGGTATGCTGCGCTTGGGGCAGCAGTTCCGGCGAGACTGGCGTCGCATTGACATCCAGCAGTAAGCGTGCCAAGTCGTCGTCGGCACTGGCAGCGTAGAATTCCACCAGATAGCGCACGAGGGTCTTGGGCACGCCGCAGTTGACGCAGTACATGGACATGTGGTCGCCGTTGAAGGTGCTCCAGCCCAAGGCAATTTCCGAGAGATCGCCGGTACCGACGACGATGCCGCCGACGGCGTTGGCGACGTCCATGAGAATCTGGGTGCGTTCGCGGGCTTGGCTGTTTTCGTAGACCACATTGAGATTTTTGGGGTCGTGGCCGATATCCTGGAAGTGACTGGTGACGGCCTTGGTGATATCGATCGTGCGCAGTTCGGCGCCGATTTTTTTGGCGATGGCGCTGGCGTTGTTTTTGGTGCGGCTGCTGGTGCCCATGCCGGGCATGGTGATGGCGCAGATGGTTTTGTGGGGCAGCTTGAGCATGTCGCAGGCCCAGGCGGCGACGAGGATGGCCAGCGTCGAATCCAGGCCGCCGGACAGACCGATGACCAGGCGTTTGGCGCGGGTGTGCTCGAGGCGCTTGGCCAGCCCGGTCGCCTGGATGGTGAGGATTTCGCGGCAGCGTTGTTCGCGGTCGGCGCTGTTGGCGGGGACGAAGGGCTGCTTGGACAGCGCGCGGTACTGTGCGTCGGGCGCGACCGGCAGGGCGGGCAGGGCGATGCGGCGGACGGGCGTGGTGGGGCAGTCATTGAAGCTCGTCCAGGCGCGACGCAGACTGTCGAGCCAGCGTGGGACGACATCGGCGTAGCTGATGCTGCCTTCGCGTTCGAAGCGCTGGTTTTCGGCGCCGACGCGGCCATTTTCAGCGATGATGGCGTGGCCGCTGAAGACGAGATCGCTGGTTGACTCGTGGACGCCGGCGCCGGCGAGTGCGTACACCGCGCAAAGTCGGGCGCTTTGGCTGGCGACGAGGCTGCGGCGGTAGTCGGCTTTGGCGACCAGTTCGGGGCCGGCGGAGAGATTGAAGATGATCTGTGCGCCATTGAGGGCGAGGTTGTTGGAGGGTGGGGTGACGGCCCAGAGGTCTTCACAGAGTTCGACGGCGACATGGCAGTCGTCCCCGGCGTCGAAGACGAAGTCAGCGCCGATGGGAAGGCTGCAGCCATTGATCTCGATGCTGGCCGTAGGGCATTCGCGGATGGAGCGGAACTGGCGTTTTTCGTAGAATTCGCGGTAGTTGGGCAGGTAGGTCTTGCCGACGAGGGCGAGGATGGCGCCATCACGGATGACGGCGGCGCAGTTGAAGAGGCGCGTGCCGCAGAGGATGGGCACGCCGACAATCAGCAGTGCGGGCTGGCCACGGGTGGTGTCCTGGACTTTTTGCAGGGCGGCGAGGGCGGCGTCCAGGAGGGCGTGCTGTTCGAAGAGATCGCTGCAGCTGTAGCCGGTGATGGCCAGCTCGGGGAAGAGCACGGCGGCGGCGCCGTGGGCCACAGCCTCGCGATACTGCGCGATGATGCCATCGGCATTGGCAGCGGGATTGCCGACCTTGAGGGCCGGTACGGCGGCGGCGATGCGGTATACTCCACGCATGGGATCTCTCCTGGAAAGGCGCGCTCGGATAGGTTGGTCGGGCTGGACGTCTGGTTGGGCGGGGCCGCTGGGCGGCTCGGACTGGGCAGACGTGCGGGCGCAAGAGTCGTCAGAATCATTCGTGTGCAATGAGTTGCAGCGGTATTTTTGGCGTTTCTGGCGCACGCGTCGGGGACGAACCCATACTATACCCTCTCAAAGGGCAGGGGGAAACAGCACGACCATAGCCAGTTACAATGCCGCATAATCGGTCAGTCATTGATATTGGCTGGACGATATGCAGCCGATGTCAATCCCAGGTAAGCAAGTGAGTTCCATTGCCCCTTTGGCCCCAGTCAGCTGCGCCGACTGGGGCCAAAGGGGCCGAGGAACACGAACATAGTCGCCTTTGCACCCAGGGCGGCGCACGCCTTCAGCGTGCTTGCCGTGGGCTGGTATGTTTCGCGCTTTCAGCGCTTCTGCCGCTTCGCGGCCAAGGAAACGGGCACGTGTGTCTTCGCCTATTGCTCCACTGCTCAATTATCAATCACACCTATGAAACACGCTACCGCAAAGGCCGGCGGAAATCAAGGTCGGATGGTTGGGCGGCGGTTGGCCGTGGGTTTCCTGCAAATTGTCCCCGGTGTTTTCCCCGCCGGGGTGGTTACTGAACGATTACCTTTTCGCGTCGTCGGCCAGTCATTGATACGCCGTTATTGCCAGCGCCGCCGACCTACGCACAAGAGGGACATGACTAAGGTGGAATGTCGCTCACCGCCGCGATAAAGCGGGCATCTGAGCGACGCGATCGCTTCACCAGAACTCACAACGATGAATGCCCAAATCACACGAACAAGACAGCTCAAATCATCCTGATCCACAATTTGCTGTTATTCGCTGTCTTTTTTGCTTGTCAAGGGGCGAGTTTTTGACTATTTTTCCTGCGGTTCTTGAAATCAGCCCCCCCACCGTAGGGGGCCCCCATCCTATAAGGTCGCGCGCACGAAGCGGGCTGCGCTTTGGCCGTGGTCCACACGGTAGCAATAGCGCCTATGAAACCCGTTGCCGCAAAGGCCGGCGGAAATCAAGGTCGGATGGTTGGGCGGCGACTGGCCGTGGGTTTCCTGCAACTTGTCCCCGGTGTTTTCCCCACCGGGGTGGTCACTGAGCAGTTACCATGCCGTGTCGATGGCGCGTGCCTGGGCCATACCGTCGGCGATGGCGCGGACGACCAGCGAGGGGCCGTTGGCGGCGTCGCCGCAGATGCTTATGGCTGGGCTGTCGGCGAGGCCGTACTGTTCCAGCAGTTCCTGGCGGCTCTGCTTGATGAAGCCCAGGGCCAGGAAGACCACGTCGCAGGCGATGACCTCTTCGCTGCCGGCCGGGGTGAACTTCAGCGGGCGGCCTTCTGGCGAGCAGGTCCAGCTGACGGGGCGGACCTTGGCGCCGCTGACGCGGCCGTTGTCGCCGACGAAGGCGGTGGTGCTGAGGTCCCAGCGGCGTTCGCAGCCTTCTTCGTGGCTGGATGACGTGCGCAGCAGGTAGGGCCAGAGCGGCCACGGCGTTGACGACGAGCGGGTCGCCGGCGGCTGGGGCATGATTTCGATCTGGGTGACTGACGCCGCGCCCTGGCGGTGGCTGGTACCGACGCAGTCGCTGCCGGTGTCGCCACCGCCGATGACCAGCACGCGTTGGCCCTTGACGGCGATGGGGGGCGCAGGCAGTTCGCCGGCGTTGGCGCGGTTCTGGCCGGCGAGGAAGTCCAGGGCGAGGTGAATGCCCTGGAGATCGCGGCCGGGTATGCTCAAGTCGCGGGCGACAGGGGTACCGCAGGAGAGGACGAGGTGGTCGTACTGCTTGGTCAGGTAGCAGGCGGAGACATCTCGGCCGACGTCGGTGTCGCAGACAAAGCGGATGCCGGACTTCTTCATGATCTGCACGCGGCGTTCGATGAGCTGCTTGAAGAGCTTGAAGTCAGGGATGCCATAGCGCATGAGACCGCCGGGGCCGGCGTTCTTCTCGTAGACGGTGACATTGTGGCCGAGGCGATTGAGGATGACGGCGGTGCTCATGCCGGCGGGACCGCCGCCGACGATGGCGACGCGGCGGCCGCTGCGGCTGGTGACCTGATCGGGTTGCACCCAGCCATTGGCGAACGCGCGCTCGACGATGGCCTTTTCGACCTGGCGGATGGTCACGGCGCCGCAGTTCATGCTGGCCGTGCAGCTGCCCTCGCAGAGCGCCGGGCAGACTCGGCTGGTGAATTCCGGGAAAGGACTGGTACTGCTGAGCAGCTCCCAGGCTTGGCGCCAGTCGCCGCGATGGACGGCAGCGTTGAAATCCGGAATGAGATTGTCCAGGGGGCAGCCGGTGCCGTGGCAGAAGGGTATGCCGCAGTTCATGCAGCGCGATGTCTGCTGGCGGAGTTGTTCGTCGCTCAGGGGCATTTCGACCTCGGCGAAGTCCCGCTCGCGTTCGTCTACGGGGCGATAAACGTGGTCGAGGCGCGGTATATCAAGGAATGCGCGTTGTTCATTCATGGCTTATTCCTCCACGGATTGGTTTTGCCGACGCAGGGCCTGGCGGTACTCGATGGGCATGACCTTGACGAAGGTGCCGCGGGCGTTCTCCCAGTCGGCGAGGATGGTCGCGGCCGCGGCGCTGCCGGTGAGAGCGTGGTGCTCGCGGAGCAGCGCGAGCAGCTCCGCTTCGTCCCCGCTGCCGGCGTCAATGCTTTCGAGGTCGACGGAGCCGAGATTGCAGTGCAGATCGAAGTCGTTGTGTTCGTCGAGGACATAGGCGACGCCGCCGGTCATACCGGCCGCGAAATTGACGCCGGTGGGGCCGATGACGACGACGCGGCCGCCGGTCATGTACTCACAGCCGTGGTCACCGACGCCTTCGACGACGGCATTGAAGCCGCTGTTGCGGATGGCGAAGCGCTCGCCGGCGCGGCCATTGAGGAAGAGCCGGCCGCTGGTGCCGCCGTAGCCGACGACGTTGCCGACGATGGCGTTGTCCTTGGCGACGAAGCCGCTGTCTGCGGGCGGGGTGATGATGATGGTGCCGCCGGAGAGGCCCTTGCCGACGTAGTCATTGGCTTCGCCTTCGAGCCTGAAGGTCACCCCCGGTGCGAGGAAAGCGCCGAAGCTCTGGCCAGCTACCCCGCTGAAATCGACGCGGATGCTGTCTTGTGGCAGTCCTTGCGGGCCGTGCTTGCGGGCGATGGCGCAGGAGAGAGTTGCCCCGACGCTGCGGTGGACGCTACGGATGGCGCACTGGATGTGGGCCTTGCTACCCTTATTGACGGCCTTCTGCAGCTTGGGCAGAAGCTGTTCTTGGTCGAAGCTCTCGACGGGGAAGCGCGATCCGTCCCAGCGGATCTGGCCCTCGCCTTCGCGGTGGAAGATGGCCGAGAAATCGAGTTTGCGGGTCTTGTAGTAATTGATGGCTCGGTTCATGACCAGCAGCTCGCTGCGGCCGACGGCCTCGTCCAGCGAGCGCAGGCCCAAGGCGGCGAGGATTTCGCGGGCCTCGCCGGCGAGGAGGCGGAGGAAGTTCTCGATGTACTCGGGCTTGCCGCGGAAGCACTTGCGCAGTTCGGGGTCTTGGGTGGCCACGCCGACGGGGCAGCTGTTGTCGTGGCACTTGCGCATCATGACGCAGCCGAGGCAGACCAGCAGCGTCGTCGCAAAGCCGAATTCTTCGGCACCAAGGAGGGCGCCGATGACGACATCGCGGCCGGTCTTGAGCTGGCCGTCCACCTGCAGGCGGACGCGTCCGCGGAGCTGGTTTTTCACGAGGGTTTGTTGGGCTTCGGCCAGGCCGAGTTCCCAGGGTAGGCCGGCGTGCTTGATGCTGGTGAGAGGCGACGCGCCGGTGCCGCCGTCGTGGCCGCTGATGAGAATGACGTCGGCGTGGCCCTTGGCGACGCCGGCGGCGATGGTACCGACGCCGACTTCGGAGACCAGCTTGACGGACACGCGCGCCTCGGGGTTGGCGTTGCGCAGATCGAAGATGAGCTGGGCGAGGTCCTCGATGGAGTAGATATCGTGATGTGGCGGCGGCGAGATCAGCGTCACGAAGGGCGTGGAGTGGCGTACGCGGGCGACGGCGGCGTCGACTTTGTGGCCGGGGAGCTGCCCGCCCTCGCCGGGCTTGGCGCCCTGGGCCATCTTGATCTGCAGTTCGCGCGCATTGGCCAAGTAGCTGATGGTGACGCCGAAGCGGCCGCTGGCGACCTGGCGAATGGCGCTGGAGCGGACCTCGCCGTTGGGGCCAGGCTTTTCGCGGTCGGGGTCTTCGCCGCCTTCGCCGCAGTTGCTCATGGCACCGAGGCGGTTCATGGCGATGGCGATGGCCTCGTGTGCTTCGGGGCTGAGGGAGCCGAGACTCATGGCGCCAGACACGAAGTGATGGATGATGGACTCGACGCTTTCGACTTCGGCCAGCGGCACGGGCGTGGTAGCGGCGAAGTCGAAGAGACCGCGGAGAGTGCACAAGTGTCTGGCCTGGTCGTTGATGCATTGCGCGTAGGCGCGGTATTTATCGGCGTCGTTGGTCTGCACGGCCTGGCGGAAGAGACTGAGACTGTCGGGCGTCCAGAGGTGGTTTTCGCCGTCCTTGCGGAAGCGGTACTGGCCGCCGGAAGGGAGGAGGCTCGTGCTGGTTTGGTCGAGGGCGTCGGCCTGGCGTTGCCGGGCTTCACGGGCGATGTCATGGAGGTCGATGCCGCCGATGCGTGAGGCGGTGCCGGGGAAATAGCGGTCGATGACATTGCGGTTGATGCCGACGGCCTCGAAGATCTGGGCCGAGCGGTAGCTGCGCAGGGTCGAGATGCCCATCTTGGACATGACCTTGAGGATGCCCTTTTCAACGGCGGTGATGTAGTTGCTGGCGGCCTTGGGGGCGGAGACGCTCAGCTGCTGATTTTGCGTCAGGGCGGTGACGGTCTGCAGGGCCAGGTAGGGATTGATGGCCGTGGCGCCGAAACCGAGGAGCAGGGCGTAGTGCATGATCTCGCGCACTTCGCCGGATTGGACGATGAGGCCGACGGGGGGCCGCAGGCCCTTGCGGATCAGTGCGCGGTTGACGGCGGCGCAGCCCAGCAGCGCCGGCATGGGGGTGAGGTCGTCGGGGAGGTCCTTGTCGCTAAGGACAAGGATGTTATGGCCGTTCTTGACGGCGGCTACGGCACGTTCTTCCAGGCGAGTGATGGCCTCTTCCAAGGAATTGTGCCAGCCCAACTGCAGGACGGCCGTGCTGACGCGGGTTTCGCGGACGGCGCAGATGCGGCGGAGGTCCTCGTCGGTGAGGATAGGCCGAGAGAGCTTGATGATGCTGGCGCGCTGGGCGGAATCCGAGAGGATATTGCCTTGGTTGCCGATGTAGGTGGTAAGGCTCATGACCAGCTCTTCGCGGATGGGATCGATGGGCGGGTTGGTCACCTGTGCGAACAGCTGCTTGAAGTAGTTATAGAGCAGCTGGGGCTTTTCGGAGAGCA
>JAQWBY010000447.1 GCA_028706165.1 Lentisphaeria bacterium
CCTACGAATTTCGCGCCTTCCGCGCGGATGGCGCGCTGGGCATTGAGGTGAAGTGAGCGCCGCCGAGGCGCTGATGAGCGCCTCGGTCACACATGAAAGCGCCCGGTTGCCGGCTTGTTAGCTGGCGGTCGGGCGCTGTTTTTGGTGGGCATCGCGTCTCGGCGCGCGTTATTTCGTTTCGTTCCAGAGATCGTTTTTGGAGCTGACCTTGTATGCGGTCACGTGGCCGTCGAAGTGCTGGGCATTGAACATGTCGTTATGGCGGTGGCCGATGCGGTAAGTGCCGGTGCCGGTCGCTTCGGAGAGCGTGCGGTCGATGGCGCCGTTATGTTCGATTTGCCAGCTGGTGGTATCGGCGGTTTCGATGGTCACCGATGGGGATTTGATGCGGGTGAGCGCATAGATGCCCGGGCTGGCGACGTTGTACACATTACCGCAGAGCCAGCTGGCGCGGCCGTAGGAGCGCAGGAAGGACGAAACGGTGACGCCGGTGGGGCGGTTCCCGCTCTGCTGTGAGCCGCTGCTGTCCGAGCCGCAGCGGTACATTTTGTAGTCGCCGACGTAGGGGGCGATGAGGTCTTCCCACCACCAGAGTTGGCCGGAGCGGTCGGCGGTGCCCCAGACGTAGCGCGGGCAGATGTAGTCGTTGTAGTCGTTGGAATACATGTTGAAGCCCAAGCCAATCTGCTTGAGGTTGCTGGTGCAGGAGATGGCTCGGGCTTTTTCCCGCGCCTTGGCCAGCGCCGGCAGGAGCATGGCGGCAAGAATGGCGATGATGGCAATGACGACCAGTAGCTCGATCAGCGTAAACGACAGCAGCTTCTTCATGATTCGTCCTCCCATGTTGACTTCAGATTAGGCATACAACACTCATATTGTTGGCGTCTTCCGCTAAGTATAGCAAGATACTGGCGGCTTGGCAACGGCATGTAGTGAAAAGACTGAGAGGGGGGGCGGTCAGCCATTGATACTGTATGCCAATAATTCCTCTTTCTGGCGCGGTGGGACGCGACGTACCTGGCCAATGTGGCGCCCTCCGGGCGCAATCAGTTGTGTTTTCGGTACCCCGGGTTGCGGCGCCCTCCGGGCGCCTCACCCGGGGTTATGCATGGTGCGGCCCTCCGGGCCGAACTTGGCCGATCTAGTGTTTTATTGCCGCAAAGCGGCAGAAGCGCTGAAAGCGCGAAACATACCAGCCCAGGGCAAGCACGCTGGAAGCGTGCGCCGCCCTGGGGGGAACGGCGACTCTGTTCGTGTTCCTCGGCCCCTTTGGCCCCAGTCGGCGAAGCTGACTGGGGCCAAAGGGGCAATGAAACTCACTTGTTTACCTGGGGTTGACGTCGGCGGCAGGTCGGGCATCCAATATCAATGACTGACCGATTGCGGGGGCAAGCTTGCCTTGCGGCTGGGTGGTGTCAGGCGCCTCAGGGTCGGAAATCGCGGGCGGCCTGCACGTACGCTTCGATGTTATCCCATGGCACTTCGGGTTCGATCATGTGCGTCGGCGAGCAGAAGAGCCCGCCTTTGCTGCCGGCGCTGGCGAGGTTGTGGAGGGTGATGCGGCGGACGTCGTCGGCGCTGCCGAAGGGCATGGTGCTTTGGGTGCCGAGAGTGCCCCAGAAGGAGAGTTGCGAGCCGTACTGCGCATGGATTTTGGCGAAGTCCATGCATTCGGGCTGGACGGGGTCGAGGACATCGACGCCGATCTCGATCAGCTCGGGGATGAACGGTTCAATGAAGCCGCAGGAATGGTAGGTGACCATGATGTCGGGCTTGGCAGCTTTGGCGGCGCTGATGACGGCGGCGTGGCGCGGTTTGAGCCACTGGCGGTAGTTGTCCATGGACATCATGGTAGTTTTTTGCATGCCGATATCGTCGCCGAGGCAGAGCAGATCGACGCCGGCCTGGGCGAAGGCCTGTGCGCGTTGGCAGGCGATGGCGGTGAGGCGGTCGAGGTGCCAGATTGCGCAGGGGCTGTCGGTGAGGAGATCGACCATGAGGTCTTCCATGCCGCGCATATACCAGGCGATTTCCCAGACGGTGCAGGCCATGCCGGCGGCGGCGGCGAGGCCGCGCGCATGGAGGGCGGCGACTTCGGCGCGGGCCTTGTCTTGCTGGCAGAGATCAACGGCGGGGTAGGGGTATGCCTCGAATTGTTCCAGCGAGGCGAAGTCGGCCATGGGGTGGTGCATGCGGGTGATGTGCCGCGAACCCTCGGCGGGTTCTTCGCCGACGCCCCAGAGATTGAAGTGCGTGCGGGGATCGAAGAGCTGCCCCGGAAAAAAGCGCTGCCAGGCGTGGTTGCTGGGCTTGAGGAAGGACGAGCTGAGGTAGCGGAAGGGAAAGCCGAAGACATCGGCGGGATTGGCATCGGCGCCGTAGCGCTGTCGGAAGGTGTTGAGCTGGTCGGGGCAGAGATTGAAGCAGACGGGCGCGTGGTGAATGCCCTGGCGGCGCCAGAGGGAGAGGAGATTGTCACGCGGGGTGGGCGATGATGACATGGCGGGCCTCCGGATGGCTGACAGCTACGGCGGACAGGCGGCTGATGTTGACGCCGGCCGTTGGCGCGTTATTGTTGAGAACGCACGGCCACGGCGTGATCAGGTGTAGGCGACATCACAAGGCAGGAAAAAGGGAGTGTGACCATGAAAATATCGCGGATTATCTTGAGTGCAATGATGGCGGTTCTCTGCGGCTGCAACACGATGTACTACGGCGCCATGGAAAAATTTGGCGTGCACAAGCGGGATATTTTGATGGACCGGGTGAAGGACGCCCGGGACAGTCAGGACGAGGCCAAGACGCAGTTTCTCTCGGCCATGGACCAATTCAAGAGCGTGGTGAATTTTTCTGGCGGCGATTTGGAGCAGGAGTACAATCGCCTGAATGATGCGCTGCAGAACAGCGAGTCGCGGGCCCAGGCGGTTCGTGACCGCATCAAGGCGGTAGAGGATGTGTCGCAGGCGCTATTCAAAGAGTGGCGTGCTGAGATCAAGCAGTATTCCAGCGACGCGTTGCGCAATGCGAGTCAACGCAAGCACGATCAGACGGTGGACAAATATGACGATTTGCTGCGAGCCATGAAGAATGCCGAGTCGAAGTTGGAGCCGGTGCTGGTGTCGATGCGCGACCAAGTACTGTTCCTTAAGCACAATCTGAATGCCCGAGCCATCGCCGGCCTGAGCAGCGAGCTGGCCAGCGTGCAAGGCAATGTGG
>JAQWBY010000448.1 GCA_028706165.1 Lentisphaeria bacterium
GCTTGATCCCATCGCGACTGGACTGTTGGTGCTTTTGCTGGGGCAGGCGACCAAGCTCCAAGACCGCTTGCTGAGCGAGGACAAGGTCTACACTGGCACGATGCGTCTTGGCGTGGAGACCGACTCTGAAGATCGCACGGGTGCGGTCACCGCCACGGCTGATGCCAGTGGCGTGACGCCGGAGCAGGTCCAGGCTGTCGCCGCGGGCTTCCTCGGCCCGCAGCAGCAGACGCCGCCCATGGTGTCAGCCATAAAGAAGGATGGCAAGCCGCTTTACAAGCTGGCGCGCAAGGGCGAGGTCATCGAACGCGAGAGCCGGCCCATTGTCATTCACGCGCTGGAGTTGTCGCGCATTGCCTTGCCTGACGTGGATTTTTGCGTCCATTGCAGCAAAGGCACGTATATTCGTACGCTTTGCGCCGACATGGGGCGCGCTCTGGGCTGCGGTGCGCACATGCTGGAGCTGCGGCGCGAGAGCAGCGGTAGTTTCCAGGTGGCCGACGCCGTGAACATGGACGCCATCAAAAGCTGGGAGCTGCCCGAATTCGTGCAACATGTGCAGCCGCTGGGTGATGTGATTGCCAAGTTGCTCGCTGACAAGGAGCACGCGTAGCGGCCGTCGCGCGGGGTGCGCCGTCGCGCCACCGAGAGAAATCCAGTTCATCAGCCATGAATGACACGACCTGTAGAATAGTATCCTATCCCAGTGAGCTGGCGTCGGCCTGCCCGCGTCTCGCGGTGGCCATTGGCGTTTTTGACGGCGTGCACATCGGCCATCAAGCCATTTTGGACGAACTGCGGCGATTGGCTGCGGACAGCGCCGCCGTGCCGGTGGTGCTCTTTTTTGATCCCCATCCCCGCGCGGTACTGACGCCCGACCAGGCGCCGCCGCGGCTCAGCTCCTTGGACACGAAGGTCCGTCTGCTTCAAGATTTGGGTCTGCGGCACTTGGTGTGTTTTCCGTTTACGCGCGAGCTTGCCGAGTTGTCGCCGGCGGAGTTTCTTGAGCGCTATTTTTTCGTTCCGGGTCTGACGGTGACGGCTTTTTGTGTGGGTCAGAACTGGCGTTTTGGCAAAGGTAACAGCGGTAACGGCGCGTTGTTGGCGGAGTTGGGGCGGGCGCATGGCGTGGCCACCAGCGTGGTGCCGTCGGTGCGCTATGGCAGCGACGTGGTCAGCAGTACGCGCATCCGCCAGGCCGTCGCTGCCGGCGAGCTGGAGCTGGCCCGGGCCATGCTGGGGCGGCCATACAGTGTCAACGGCGTGGTCAGCCACGGTCGCGGCATTGGCGGCAAGGTACTCAAGTGCCCAACGGCCAACATTGTCGATCATGGCCTGCTGTTGCCGCCCTTCGGCATCTACGCGGCGCGTGGGCGTGTCGGCCAGCAGTTACTCGACGGCGTGGTTTATATTGGCGACGCACCGACCATCCGGCACGACGACAAATCCGAAGTGATCGTTGAGCTGCACCTGTTTTCCTTCGCTGCGGATTTGTATGGCGAGCAGATCGAGGTACTGTTTTATCGATTTTTGCGGCCGAGCATGAATTTTGCCGACGCGGAGTCGCTGTCGGCACAGATACAACGGGACATCAAGGCCGCGCGTCTGGCCCTGCTTGATGAGTGACTGCGGTGGGCACGGGCTCAGTGAGCAAGGTTTTGCGGAATACGGCGTTGCTTGAGGCGTTGGGTACCGATGAAAGGCCTGGCCATGGACAGCGACCACCAAAACCGATCTGCGATCGCGTGTGGGCGGCAGCGTCGCGGTTTTCGTGGGTGTCTTTTCTGTGGTTGCGCTGGCGTTTGTCTGTTCGTGGGGGTGATTATGGGCTTGCTACTGCTGGCGACACTAGCGTTACCCGCTGCTAGTAGCAGCAAAGATGACTCGCAGCTGCGTGCTGTTGTTGACTTGGCTGGGGCGCTGCGACCTTGGTCGGGCGTTGCTTGGGATACTTCCCCTGATGCCTTGGCGGCCTATCGCGCCGCCTACGGCATACAGATTCCGGCGGATTGTGTACATCGCGCGGGGCTGTGCGACGTTGGCTCTTGGCGCATTGCGGTGCAGAGATTCACGCCGCCCCAGCCACGGGCTCGGGTGTTGCTGATCCATGGCTATATGGACCACGCGGCAGTCTGGCGCTACGTGGTCGCGGCGCTGCTGGCAAAAGACTGCGAGGTTGTCCTCTGTGACTTACCGGGGCACGGCCTGTCTTCAGGCCAACGCGTTGCCATTGACGACTTTGCCGAGTATCGCCGGGTTATCCGCGCAGTGCTGCAGTTCTGCCAGAACGAGTGCGCGCCGTCTTTGCCGCTGAGCACCATCGGCCATAGCACGGGCGCCGGCGTGCTGGCTGACCTCCTCCTAAGCGGCACTGACGCATCGGCCCTGCCGGAGCTCGCGCAGGTGGTCCTGCTGGCGCCCCTGTGCCGTTCGGCGCACTGGGAGCTCGGACAGTGGGGGGCGAAAGTAGCCGGGCGTTTTGTCGACAGCTTGCCGCGGCGCTATGTGGACAATTCGTCTCTGCCGGGCTACGCCGAGTGGGTGCGTCGCGATCCGCTGCAGTACGACCAGCTGCCCTTGTGCTGGCCGCAGGCCATGGGGCGCTGGCATGACGACCTGCAGCAGCGCGAACCGGCACCAGCCAGCCTGCGCCCGCTGCTTATCCAGGGTGATGCCGACGCCGTGGTGGACTGGAAGTACAACCTGGCTTTCTTCAGGCGGAAATTCCCCGGTCTGGAAACGCACATGGTGCCGGGCGCCAAGCACCAACTGATGAATGAGGAAGACGCCCTGCGCGCGGATGTCATCGCGGCTCTCCTGTCGGCATTGGAGCGGTGAGGGCTAAGGCTGGGGCGCAATGTTTTTTCTGGCCCAGCCGAGCAATTCTGGCTCAGGTCACTGCCGTTTCCGGATCAAGGCAGCGGATGCGTGACAGTTCAACGCTGAGTTCATCGCGCGCGGCAGCCAAGTCATAGCTTTGCTGCAGATTCATCCAGAAGCCTGGCGAGGTCCCGAAGAAACGCGCCAGTCGCAACGCTGTGTCGGCGCTGATGCCTCGTCGCCCACGGACAATTTTGAAACAAAAAGAGTCGCCCCGCGCTGATGCCCCATGGTTTGGGTTCAGCGCGGGGCTGGTGGGTTGCTGGCGTGGTTAGCGCCGTCGTGTTTTAGGCGTAAATAGGACCGAGGAAGGCGCAGGCGCGGTAGTCATCGCC
>JAQWBY010000449.1 GCA_028706165.1 Lentisphaeria bacterium
TCCGTGTCAGGCCACCGCGCCAGCTGCATGCGTTCCTCATTGCAGAACAGCTCCGGCAGCTCCGTCGTGCCGCCGCCGGCACGCGCGACAATCTCTTTCTGCGCCGGGAAACCCAACGCCGCCAAGTCGGCCACCAGCACCTTCGCCGCCGCCGCAGGCTCCAACAGGGCCAGCACTGCCGCGTCCGTCACCGGCCCAAAGGCCGTCGCCGGTATCGCCGTCGAGCCCAACAGCCGCGCCGTGCCAGCTTCTGCCGCGCGATAGACCACCGGCGCCTTCGCCGTGCCCGCATCCGCCGCACCCAGCTTGAAACTCACACTCAGCGGGTACATGCCCGGCAACAGCACCACCTCGTGCGGCCCCGCTACGCCGGCGTCCTTCGCCGCGCGCACGGCATCGCGCGCCCGCTCAAGCGTCGCAAACGGCGCTTCAACGCTGCCGATCTGCTCGTCACGACCGCCCGGCCCGACATAATAACTCGCAGCCATGGCACTAAACACCGCCAGAGACGTGGTCAGTACAGTTAGCTTCAATGTCTGATTTTTCATGATAGCCTCTCTGTCAGATGTAAAAAAACACCGGCTGAAGCGCCAATGCTACCAGGGAAATGAAGATGGAAAACATACTGGCAACACAGGCCCTTTCAAGCAGTAAATGCCCTATTTGCAAAACACCACGCCCCACGCCCATGAGGAGAACCCCACCCACCCCAAAGCCCGACCCGTTTTCCCGGTGGACCCGTTTTCCCGGTGGACCCAGTGGACCCAGTGGACCCAGTGGACCCAGTGGACCCAGTGGACCCGGTGGACCCAGTGGACCCGGTGGACCCGGTGGACCCGGTGGACCCAGTGGACCCGGTGGACCCAGTGGACCCAGTGGACCCAGCGGACCCGGTGAACCCGGTGGACCCAAGCCTAGCACCCGAGCTTGGCGCACCTGCTACCGCCCCAATCTCTGTCCACTCTGTCCACTCTGTCCACTTTGTCCACTCTGTCCACTCTGTCCACTTTGTCCACTTTGTCCACTCTGTCCACTTTGTCCACTCTGTCCACGCACAGCCAGACATCGGTCATTGATTCCTCAAGCGGAGAAATTATACTGAGTTGCTTAGTTTTTTGTTCGACGCGTGCCAGCAGCGGCGCGCCGCCCGCAGGATTTCTCGCCCCACAGCAAATCACACCATGGCGCCAATGCGCAGCACGACAACGGAATCATTTTCACCGTCCTCCTCCCAGGACAGCCACGAGTTAGCGCGGCTCTACGCGCTGCATGCCTGGCGCGACGCCGAAGCCGCACTGGTCGGGCTCTATCACAGCCGTTACCGCGGCAACGGCCTGGATTTTGCCGAGCTGCGCGACTATCAGCCCGGCGACGACGAACGGGCGGTACACTGGCCGCTGTCCCTGCGCAAGGGCAAGATGCTCAGCAAAGTCTTTCAGGAAGAGCGCTCGACAGACCTCCTCCTGCTGTTTGACGCTTCGCCATCCATGCGCCTTTTCGCCGCCACCTGGCAATGCGCCCTGCGCAGCGCCGCCTTGCTTGCGGCCTCCGCGCTCGGATGCCAGGACGCCGTCGGCACCATGGTCCTTACTCAAAACGCCAGCCGCAACATCCCGCCGGCGCGTGGCCGCCACCACCTGTCACGACTGCTCAAGGAGATGATGGATGCCGACAACGGCGACAACTGCTCCAGCGCGCTGTCGCTTGGCAAGGCAATGGAACAAGTGCTGGCTCGCCGCAAACAGCGCACGCGCGTAGTCGTCATCAGCGATCTGATCAATGACACGAGCTACGCCACGCCCTTGCGCGCCCTGGCCCAACGCCACGACGTGCTGCTCTGCCAGATACTGGAGCGGTCGCCCGCCCTCCCGCCACCAGGCACAAGCGTGAATTTCAGTGACGCAATGACCGGCAAGGCCCAGGCCGTGCCCGCCGGGAATCGCGTTTGGCGCGAGTCCGCTGAAGCCGCCCACCTTGCCTTGCTTGCCGACAGCGCGGCAGCAACAACAGCCGCCGGCGCTGATTATCTGCTGCTCCCACCGTTGGAAGATCCCCTGCCCGCGCTCTGCCAGCACTTCGCCGCAAAAGCACAGCCGCGAGGGTGAAGTCCGGCCCCATCACCGGACACGCTCAGGCCAGATCAATGCGCAGGGCCACCGCAGCAACAAGCGCACCAGTCAGCGCCAGCAATGCCGCCACCAGGCATTCGCTGGCAATCGGCACGACCTGGCGTTCGCGGCGTTCCAGCGCCGGTCGATCCATCAAAGCGACGAGTTCGCGCTGGACGGCCTTGAGTTGCGCCGCGTCGGCCGCGAGGTAGAATTGCCCGCCGGTGGCCGTGGCAATGCGCCGTAGCTGCTCAGCATCGAGCTCTTCGCCGACGGCCTCCCAGCGCCGACCCTGCGCCGTGACGACGGGATGCAGCCCCCGCGCACCACCAATACCCACCGAGTGCAGCACGACGCCCTGAGCAGCTGCCGCTGCCGACGCATGCTCGGGGCTGCCCTCGGCTGGCGAATGATCCGCGCCATCCGAAAACAGCAGCAGCACCCGCGCCCGGCCAGCCTCAGGAGCCGCGTCCACGAACTCATCCACGGCGAGCGCATCCAGCCCACAGCGAATGGCCTCGCCAATGGCCGTGCCGTCGGCGAGTAACGCCGGACTTAGCTGCGCAAGCCGCTCCAGCAACACGCCATGAGAACGCATCAGCGGACAAACCACATACGGCCGCCCCGCAAACGCCACCAGCCCCACTCGCGCCGTCGGCAAAGCCGCCAGCAACGCCGAGATGGCTTCCTGCGCCACGGCAATGCGGCTGGGCGGCGCGGTTTCGGGGCGAACGTCGTCCGGCTGCGGCGGCGGGTCATCCGCCGGCCAGTCGCCGGCAGCCATGCTCCCTGAGAGGTCCAGCAGCAGCACCAAGTCCAGAGGCGCGTCGTCAGCCACGGCTCGCAGCAGCGACAGCTGTGGGCCAGCCAAAGCGCCGATCAGCAACAGAACGCTGAGGCCGTAGAGCAAGGCGACGACTACGTGCCAACCAGCCAGCCTCGCTGGCATCGGCGGCAACAGCGACAGCGACGGTACCGAAAACGCCGCCAGCGGCTGATGCCGCCGCCACAACACCAGTCCAGCCGCCGGCAAAACCAACAACAGCCACAGCGGTTCTGAAAATGCCAAGGTCATGGCCGCCCACCCCCCGATG
>JAQWBY010000450.1 GCA_028706165.1 Lentisphaeria bacterium
TCGTGGAGGATGTCGCGCATGGCCGCGTGGTCTTCCGCCCGGCGTCGGCGCACGAAGGCGATTTGCAGATAGCTGCTGCGGAAATGGCAGTAGGCCGCTTCGGCGACATGCCACAGGTCGTCGAAGCACTGGCGTTGCGTCGGGGCGATGGCCGGGGCAACGCGTCGGAGGATGTCCAGGCCGTCTTGCCAGCCGTCGCTGAGGAGGCGGAATTCGTTTTCGAAGACGTCTTCGGGGTAATGCTCGCCGCCGCGCCAGGCTTTGAGGTCGTCGTATGGGCAACCGATCATGGTCGCGCGGTAGTCGGTTGGGCTGTCGTAGAGCAGGTTATGCGGGCCGTAATTCTGTGGTGCGAGGTACAGCTGGCTGGTGCCGTGCAGGGGAAAATGGCGGAAGGCGTCGGAGAAACAGCGGTATGCGCGGAGAATGTCCGGCGCGGCCTTACCGAAGTCCATCTGTGCGAGTTCTTCCTTGCTGTGGTGCAGCAGCCGGATGTTGCCGCCAGGGAAGCCACCGAGGGTCCAGCTGAGCATAAAGTTGCTGATGCCTTTGGCGCGCAGGCCCTGCAGGTGTTCTTCGACGAGGTCGGGCACCGGCAGGTACGGCACAGCGGAGTTCTCCCAGGTGTTATTGAGCTGGGTTTTAGCGACGACGTCGAGGCCCTGAGCTCTGGCGAGGTCCCACAGGCGGCTGGCGACGGGGCCCGGGCCGGGTTTGGAGATGGAGTAGTCGTAGACCGTGCCGTCAATACCGCCGACATGGGTGGGCACGGCGGTTTCACTGACGCTCATCACCTTGACATTTTTGGGGAGTTGGCGGAGCACATCGGCGTCCCAGGCGCTCGGCCAGGCCCAGCTCCAAGCGATGACCTCGGCATTGGCCTTGCCGCGACGAGCGCCGTCATTGATGGCGTTGATGACCTCGGCGACGACATCGGCTGGTGGGCGCGGGGCGCAGCGCGGACAGGCCGTGGGCTGTGCCAGCGAATTGCGTGACCAGCAGTTGGTGAGGTTCTCCGACATGCTGATGCAGAAGAGGCCGCCGAGGTCGGGTACCAGGCGGAAGAGCGTTTCCACGCCTTGGCTGAGTTTCTCGCGGACTTCGGGCAGGCTGGTGCAGAGCGTATAGAGATCGGTACTGCGGTCTTTGCAGCCGCGCCAGTCCGGGTGGAACTGGAAGAACGGCTCGGGCATGGCGCGGGGCTCGTTGATGTACAGCATGAGCTTGAGGCCGTGCTTGCGTAAGCGCGCGGTGAGCTGGCGAAGATTCGCAATGCGCAGCTCGTGCTGCGCAGAGTACGGCGTGTCGCCAAACCACGGCACCAGCAGATAGAGCACGGCTTGCATCCACAGGGTGTTGACGCCGGCTGCGGCGTAATCCGCCAAATGCTCGTCGGGGAAGGGATCGGCCTCGTTGTCCAGGAGCGGATCGCCGTAGAGCGCCGAGTAGGAGTAGATCATGCGCAGGCCGCCGTCGGCCGCCGCCGGCGTGGGTGCGGCGTGGTTCAGACGCTGGTGCAGGAAGGCGAAGGGCGCAGCTGACTGTGGTGGCAGGGCCGCCAGGACTTCCTCGTGCCAGCGGCGCAGCTGCGCCGTGGCGCATGCCTGCTCAGCATTGAGCGGTGTGTAGCGTGGTGCATCGACAACCGGCTTGAAGTAGCCGAGCTTGTGCCAGAAGAAGTCGTCTTCGCGCAGGATGAAATCGAGTTTTTCGGGCGTCCAGGTGAGGGCGGCCAGGATCTGCTCGTAGCTGAGGAGGTGCCAGTTTTGGCGGATGATGGTCTGGTAGCCACGCTGGCACCAGGTGTCGCAGAGATCGTCCTGGGGCTGCAGTCCCATGGCGGCAGCGGCGTGGACGAGTTTGTCTTCGCTGCAGTCAAGAATCTGCGCCAGACGCGCCATGGGCACCATGCCCCAGTTGCGCCAGATCACGGCTTGGTAGGGAAGGGGAAAATGCTGGCAGGGAAGGGCCGGCCGGGCGTTGCCGACGGGGAGAATGGCGAGGTTGCTCATGACGATCCTCCGGGGTGGTTAGGTGCAGCGAGAGCATGTTGCCAAGTCAATCAATGGCCTTTGCGCGGCCGTCCGGGCTTGCGCTTGGCGGCTGGTGCGGAGTTGCCGGCGAGAGCGGTTGCGGCGGCTTTTTTTGGCCGTCCCGGCTTGCGCTTGGCTGTGGTCGCTGGCGTCGTTATTACTGTGGTTGCCGGCACCTTCTTCGGTCGCCCCGGCTTGCGCTTTGCTGTGGTCGGTGGCGTCGTTATTACTGTGGTTGCCGGTTCCTTCGGCGGTCTTCCGGGCTTGCGCTTGGCGGCGGGGGCTGGCGTCGCCGCTGTTGCGGCCGTCTTCGTCTTCGCTGCAGCCGGTGGCGTGTTCATGCTTGCTGCTGCTGTGGCCTTCTTTGGCCGCCCGGGCTTGCGCTTGGTTGCGGCGGGCACAGGTTCCGTTTCTGCTGTGGTCGTCGCTGTGACTCTCGCTGCCTTCTTTTTCGACGCCGGGGGCGTCGCTGTCGTCGTTTTTGTCTTCTCCGGTGCTGGCGTGTTTGTGCTTGCGGTTGCGGCGGTTTTCTTCGGTCGCCCGGGTTTGCGCTTGGCGGCGGGGGCAGGTGTTGTTTCCGCTGTGGTTGCCGTCGTATCTGTTGCGGCCTTGCCGGCGGGCGCTTTTTCTTGCCCATCGAGACCATCGAGACCATCGAGACCATCGAGGTCGATATCGAATATACCCTTTAGGTCACCATCGCTGATTGCACCTTGGGTGGCGCCTGCGACAGCGGTTTCGACGATACTGGTAGAGAGCAGCTCTTTCTGATCAACGCCGCGAAGGAGGAAGAACAGTTCAGGTTCGGTGTCCAGGCGGGCGCCAATGCCGTAGAGTACGGCTGCCAGATGCTTGCAGAGACTGGCCCAGTCGGGGCAACTGCAGGTCATTTTGATTTCGCTTGGCGACGGAAACAGGCCGTCGTTTTTGCGGCAGAGCACGGCCATGATTTCCGGACTGAGCCGGCCACTGATCAGATCGACCAGCGAACTGATCTTACCTGCGCAAGCGTGTTTAATTTGTTGCCATTTGCTGCTGGAGAGCTTTTGGATGTCCATTTCAATGCTGTAGCGTGACGATCCCATGACCTTGGCGCTGACATGGCCTTCTTTGATCTGCAGATCAATGACCGCTCCACTGCGGACGTAGGAGCGGCCGCGGGG
>JAQWBY010000451.1 GCA_028706165.1 Lentisphaeria bacterium
GCCAAGGCACAAGCCAACAACAGGCAAAGGACGCACATTGCTATTCGCCAAAAACTGTTCGCTCGCCACATAGCAACCTCTCCTGTGTCAGTTAGCTCAATCGTCGCAACGACACATTCATCACACATTCAACGGGCAATACCTAGCACCAACCCGCAACATAAGTAGCATACTCTTTTGCCAGTGACTCAGCAAGCACACCCCCACCCCAGAACATACAATATAAATTCACGCCTTCGCGGATAGAGCAAAATGCCCACGGCAAGCCGTGGGCCACAGAACTTTCAAACCGCCATATTCTGCGCTAATCGGCGCAATCTGCGGATAAAAAAGCCTTCTTCGCGCCTTCGCGTGAGGCAACAATAGCGCCTTAAAGCCGGCGGCGTGAATTGCCGCTGAGCGGCAAGCCAGACCGCCAGAAAAGGGATGACCGGCCGGTCGCCCCTACAAATTCGCGTCTTCGCGGCTTCGCGTGAGGCACAAAATGCCCACGGCATGCCGTGGGCCACAGAACTTTCAGGCCACCATATTCTGCGCTAATCGGCACAATCTGCGGATAGAAAAGCCTTCTTCGTGTCTTCGCGTGAGGCAACAATAGCGCCTTAAAGCCGGCGGCCTGAATTGCCGCGCAGCGGCAAGACAGACCGCCATTCTTCTTTGTTATTGTCTTCTTCGCGCCTTCGCGTCTTCGCGTGAGGAAAAAATCTCCCCTGCCTTCTTCGCGCCTTCGCGCCTTCGCGCCTTCGCGTGAGACAATATGCATCTTTGTGTGTGGCAAGGCGTTGGCGATGTCGTGCTGTCGTCAGCCCGGGGCTGTTTCGGCGTCAGCGCCATAGGGCTGACTGCCGAAACGGTCGAGGTCGTCGAGGAGGAAAAACATCGCGCCGTGGCGCCAGCGGCGGCCGGTGGCCAGGAAGTCAAGGATGCGCCGTTGCAGGTCGGTATCCCGCGGCGCATCCTTGAGATCAAAGGGGCCACTTTTGAGGAAGACGAACCACAGGCCGTCCCAAGCGGAACTGGGCACGGGATACAGGTAAAGTTCCCGCTGAAACTGCACTAGGTTCGCTGTCTCCGGCAGAATCTCCTGCAGCTGGTTGTTGAAAATCCACGACGCGCAATTGATGGCCTTCACCGGCCGGTCGGGAAAATACTGGCGGAAGAAGTCACGCGCACGGCAGAACGAGTCCCGGCAGGCATCCAGACTCATGTGGCCGCCAGAGGGAATGTGCATGCTGAGACTATCGTCACCTTTACTCAACACCTGCTCCCAGTCCGCCAGCGGCAACGCGACGTTCTCACGGCGGGCATAGCCACGCGGTGAAATGGGCGTGCCACAAACGCAGTCATTCACAAAACTCAGTTCGGAGACCCAGCTATCCTCACCGGCATAGTCTTCTTCGCGGTTGTAACGATAGCCATCGGCACTCATACGCGTGCCGGCCGGCGGAAATGCGACGACCCGCCCCGTCTGGCGGTGGCGATAGACGATCATATCGCGCTTCATCGGCTCCAGCCAGAATTCCAGCCGCCCCAGGCGAAAATAGGGCTCGCGCGTATAATGGCGCATCCAGCCCATCTGGTTGAGAAAGATTCCCGGCCGGCCGGCGTGGCCGCGGCGATAGGTGTCATTGCAGTAACGCGCCGCCTGCTGCAGGGTCTCGCGGGTAATCGCCTCCGGTATTCCCATGCGCTGATGGTTGTCGTATACTAGGGGCACGTAGGCAATCGCGGCCAGCAGGTACAGCAGCCCACGCCGCTCACCAAGCCGCTCCGGTTCTGGCCATAGCTGCGGCGGACAGGGCGCCGGCGCGCGAAATACCCGCCAGTAGCAATGCCACGCCAGCCGCGCCAGCGACTCGTCAGCACGCACGATCGCGGCAACAGCAAGCAATTCGGCCTCGACATCAGCTCTAAGACCCGTCGCCGCACAGCAACGACGGATGAAATCATCTGCCAGAAAATGCGGCCCGCCGACGGGATAGTCGGCCATGGACTCGTCCCAATGCAAGGCGACATTGGCCAACTGGCTGACATCGCCGAGTTCCTTGAGTACCTCTTCAGCGCTTTTCATCGTCGTCCTTCTGCGCCAGCCGGCGCGTATCAATATCCTCCGCCTGCGATGCTCCGTCGCAGGCTAATGCCGTCACGCGGCGGATAAAATCGCCCTTGGCGTCCGTGTACGCCACCCGGTCGTGGCTATTTTCAGCTGCCAGGCGGCGTTTCAAGTCCGCGTAGTCCTGCGCCACGGCGGGATGCTCCCGCAGATAATCGCGGAACTGCAGCCGCTGCCAGTGGCCAGCAAAGCTTTTTTCGACGACGTGGAGATGCGCCAGACGCTCGCCATGCTCGCCGCGCTTGATAAACCAGCAATACCAGGGGCCGCCGTCGTTGCCAAAGGTCGGTCGCCAAAAATAGTCATAGCCCTCAGCCTCCAGAATGGGCGGCAGCAGCTCACGCGCCGACGCCAGCGACTCGACCTCAAGCAGCAGGTCAATCACTGGCTTGGCCGCCAAACCCGGCACGGCCGTGCTGCCAAAATGCTCAATGCGCCGAAAGTAGCCATCGGGCACCAGGCTCTCCAAATGCGCCTTCTCGGCCGCGAACAGCTCCGGCCAACGCGGATCGTAGTCACCGACCGCCACGTCGTCGCCAAGCACCCGCTGCACTCGCTCGGATAGACTCGGCAGCGCCGCCCTGAACAACCGCGACTGCTCGCCCCAAGGATGGTACCCCACGCCGATCCCGGTGAAGCCATAGCGTTCGTAGAAACCCCGCAGATCCGTAGCGACATAGAGCGCCTCAAAGCCCGCTGCCTGCGCGTCGGCCTTGATGCGGCAGATCAGCCGGCCTGCCAGGCGCCGGCCGCGATAGGGCTCCGCCACGTACACCGCGCACAGCCACGGCCACAAGTCCATCCGGCTGACGAAGTCGTTGCTGATCATGCCGGCGCCACCAACAGGCTCGTCACCATCTAGCAGCAGATACCAGCGCGGCAACAACGCCGGCGTGTCCAAGCTGTGGCGTATGCAGTCGTCATAGAGGTCGCGACGACGACCGTCTGACCACCAGGCGCTGAAAGCATCAATCGCCAACGTGGCCAGTTCCGGATGCTCGCGTACCGCCACGAGCCGCACCTGCCGTATGTCCATAAAGCCCTTCCACCTCAAACAAAGTCGCGCCACGACCTGAAATCAG
>JAQWBY010000452.1 GCA_028706165.1 Lentisphaeria bacterium
GATTGACCCCTTTCTAAAATTGTGATCCAGAAAGTAAAAAAAAGGATCCAAATGCCTTATGTAGGTGGAGATTGAAATGGCCAAGAATTTGTATGTCGGGAATCTGAGCTACGGCGTGAATGATGCGGAACTGGAAAGTCTCTTTGCGCAGTTTGGCAAAGTTGACAGTGCTCGTGTGATCAGCGATCGTGAAACTGGCCGGAGCAAGGGCTTCGGTTTTGTCGAAATGGCTGATGACAACGAAGCCCAGGCTGCCATCGAAGCGCTCAATGGCAAAGAGCAGATGGGCCGCACCCTGACGGTCAACGAAGCCAAACCCCGCGAGCCCCGCACTGGTGGTGGTGGTTTCGGTGGCGGCCGTCCCCGTGGCGACTTCGGTAGCAAACGCTACTAAGTTCCACTCCTGGGAACTGTATGGTTCTCGACACTAGTTTGTACCGGTGTTAATGAGTGACTTGCGCGTGGACTGCCAGCAGCCTGCAAGACGAGCTACCCGAAAACTGCGCAACTAGCGTCAAAGACAGCCCGTGATTCGTCACGGGTTGTTTTTTTTATCCAGCGTTCTTCATGCCGAGTCCTCTTACTCAACCAGGTTTTATCCGCCCTTTTTTTGCTGCTCATGATGAAGCCCTGCTACAACATCGTCCTGGTTGCGCCGGAGATACCTCAGAACACCGGCACCATCGGCCGGCTATGCGTCTGCACAGACGCGGCCTTGCACCTGATCAAGCCCCTGGGGTTTTCGCTGGACGAAGCCCACTTACGCCGCGCGGGCCTGGACTACTGGCCCCATTTGCATTGGCATCTCTACGACGACTGGGAGGACTTCCTTCAGCGCAATGGCCACCCCACCCGGCTTTTTTTCTGCAGCACCAAGACCAGCCAGAGCATCTACGACCAGACTTTTGCGGAAGGCGACTGGCTCATCTTCGGTAACGAAGGGCACGGCCTGCCCCAGGCCTTGTACGAGCGCTACGCCGACCAGCTCTACACCATTCCCATGCCAGGCGAACACGCCCGCAGTCATAATTTGGCCAACGCGGTATCCATCGCCCTCTACGAAGCGCTGCGCCAAACGCGCTGGCAAAGCCACGCTGCGCGCTGAACAGCCGCGCTGCGCCAACAACGACAGCGATACCAGATATACAAACACAAAACTAACCCCGCATGCCGACTATTTTGCCCCTACTGCTATAAAGTCATTGAGAACGGGAAGAAAAAACGCTATACTTTCCGGCATTAGTTTATACTTTGCCGGTGCGGCACAGCCCAGAGTCAGCAAGGGGCTGGTTACTGTCAACAATTATAGCCAGTGATAATCAGTGTGAAGGCTTTTTTACATTCCTACATCCCGACCGGCGCCCGGTGCGCATGGCGCAAGCCAGTACGCACCTTGCCAGCCGTCATCGGTTTGGCTTGCGCTGGCCTCAGCGCGCCTTGCTGGACGGCAAGTGCTGACAGCGGTAGCGCGACGCAGATCGGCCTGGGCAATCCCGTCGTGGTCATGGCGCTGACCGCGCTGATCACGACTCTGGTCTTCCTCCTCCTGGACTGGCGCCAAAAACACCTGCGCACCATTATTTTCTCGTCCATACCATCGCAGGTCTTCGCCTTCAGCGGCAAAGGGCAGGTGCTTTTCAGCCAGTTGAACACGGCCGAAGGCACGGCGTGGGCCAATGGTATCCGTTCGCTCGACGACCTGCCCGCGGCAATCCGCGATGCCTTCCGCGACAAAATTCTGGCAGTACTGGCGGCCGGCACAGCCATGACCCATGAGTTCACCATAAGTGGCCGCCAATACCGCGTCACCATGCAAAAACTCCCGCGGCGGGTATTTGGTGACGACTGCGTCCTCTGCGTGTTCGCCGACATTGACGAACTCCACCACGAACGCCAGCGTGGCGCCGCCCTCACCGACCGTTTTGCGGCCACGCTAGAAGCCATTGGCGATGCCGTTCTGGCCACCGACAAAGACGGCGCGGTCACCTTGGCCAACACCGTCTGCTGTCAACTCCTCGGTCTCTGCACGGATGAGATCATCGGTAGACCGTATATGGATGTCCTGCCGCTACTTGACGCCAACAAGCACCAACCGCTGGTCCATCCCATCCAGAGCGCACTGCGGCAGGAGCACGATATTCGCCGTTACAGCCATTTCCGCCTCCAGACTCGCGATGGCCGCCAGCTGCAAATCACCGGCACCGCCGCGCCCATCTACGACAGCAGCCAGCAGCTGAACGGCGCCGTCATGGCCTTCCGGGATGACACCGACGATTTCCACCAGCGCACCCAGCTTAACGTCCAAAACTCCTTCCTACAGGCCGCCGCTGCCGTCGCCGAAATGAGCTACTTCCACAGCGACGGCGGCGGCACCATGCTCGCCGACGTATCCAGCGACTTCTGGGGCCGGCGTGGCGATGGCAGCCGCATACCAGTTGAAGAGTGGGTCCATCCCGAGGACCAGGAAGCCTTCAAAAGCGCCTGGCAAGGCATTCTCACCGGCAACAGCGACAGCATGGCACTGACCTTCCGCAACCAAGATCGCCTAAGCACCGGCTACTTCGAGCTCAAGGCCAACGCCATGTGCAACGCCGTCAGCGGCGAGCGGGAAATCATCGGCTACATCCGCAATGTCACCAATCTGCGCCGCAATGAACAGCTCAATTACGACACCATGCTGCTGTTGCAGGAAATCATCGACAACCTGCCCTGCTATATCTCCGTCAGCAACATCAACGACCAGTTCAGCCATGTCCTCAGCAACACCATGCACCAGTCGCTGCCAGACAGCGCCCGGCTGGCCAACATTAGCGACAAAGAGAAGATCCCGGACCTGCAGGCCATCCTTGACACCCTCAAGGATGACGACCGCTACGCCGCCAGCATGGACGAACCCAGCGAGAAAGTGGCACCTTTCGTCGGCCACGACTTCGCCATCCACCAGGGTAAATTCTTCCGCAAGGTCCTCACCCGCGCCAACGGCGAAAAAATGTTGCTCGGGCTGATGTTCGATATCAGCGACGAAATCACCCGCGAAACCCAACTGCAGGAAACCAACACCCTCTTCCAGGCCGTGCTCGACACCCTGCCCTGCGTCCTCTTCGTCAAGGATTTCTATGACGAAGACCGCTTCATCATCAGCAACCGCTACTACCACCGCTTGCTCGGACTACCCGATGGCGCCATGA
>JAQWBY010000453.1 GCA_028706165.1 Lentisphaeria bacterium
GACCGCCCAAATCGCGCTGTACTTGCCCTTGGCATTGAAAAGCGTAGGTCAGTACGTCTTTTTGTCATCCTGCCGAGTATATGCTGATTTGGAGCATCCAGTCAAGGAATCGTCGCCTCGCTTGATTGATGCGTCGGACGATCCTTGGTTGTTGGCTTCTGATGACTATTGCATATACAAGGCTCGTGCGGAGAATGCGTTGCGGGCGTCTGGCTTTGGCAATTGGACCATTGTGCGCCCTGCGACGACGTTCTCTCACATGCGTTTCCAGTTGGTCACCTTGGAGGCGTATTTGACGGTTCGCCGCGCGCGTGAAGGAAAGCCGGTTGTGGTACCCATCGAAGCCAAGGACAAGCACGCCACCTTGAGTTGGGGTGGCGATGTCGCCGAAATGATTTCCGGGCTGGTCTTCAATCCCAAGGCCTTGGGCGAGGACTTCAACGTCTGCTCGTCAGAACACCATACTTGGGGTGAAATCGCGGACTACTATCATGACATCTGCAATCTCAAGGCAGTCTGGGTTCCCAAGGAAGACTACTACCAGATTCTCGGAGCTCACGAGTTCAATCCGGGACTCAGGTGGCAGCTCGAATACGCGAGGCTCTTCCAACGCATCTCAGACAACTCAAAGGTCCTGGAGGCTACTGGACTCAAGCAGGAAAGCTTCAGAACTCTCTACGACGGGCTGAAACACGAAATCCAAAAGTTCCCCGAACAATTCAATTGGCCAGAATGGACAAAGCCTGCCTACGAGAGAATGGATAACTACCTGAAGGATCGAAAACATTGAGAAAATGTAAGCGTTTCCCATCCCATTGAGCAGGAAAAGGTAATGTGCGAAATCTTGTGATGAACACATGTATTTGCGCCAATGTGACCTAATCTCTTCTTTTGCGAAAGGCTTTTTGACAATAGACTCCTTATCGGGTGGTTATGCATGAATTTGCCCCGTAAGGGCACGACCATGCTTAACCCCAGACTTCAGCATGGGGAAGGTGTCCTATCGAACAGTGCCTCGTAGAGGCACTACAGCCCCGAAGTCTTGGTTGAAAATGGTCTGTAATCGTGTTCAGATTGTGTTTGTCAGGCATCCAGTAGTGCCCCTACGGGGCACGATTGACTGGAGAGCATTTTCCCCAGGCTAAAGCCTGGGGTTAAGCATAGTTAAGCGCCTACGGCGCATGTCAAGTATCTCTTTCTATCACAAGATTTCGCACATTACCGCAGGAAAACTGGGTGCGTACTGGTAACTGGCGGTTCTGAAACCGACTACTGGGACTGCTAGATGACCGGCTGTGCGTGACGCAGCCTGGTGTGTTGGCGTTATTGCAGTCCGACGGTGAAAGTGACGTCATCGTTGACGAAGGTGATTTCGTCGTATTTGCCGTGTCCGCCGCAGTCGCCGCATTGTCTACGGAGATCTTGTCCGACGCTGCTTCTGCCGGTGCCGCCGCAGCCAGCGCAGCGTTTGCGGGTGTTGTTGAGGCCCTCGACCTCGCCGGCGCCGCCGCAGAATTTGCAGGTGACGGTTTCCCGGGTGTCTTTGCCGAGTTTGCCGGTCCCCTTGCATTTTTTGCAGGGGACTTCGGTGGTGACTTTGCGTGGGACTGGCATGGTCACGTTGCCGCCTTGGAGCATGAAGGTGCTGAAGACCTCGCGGCTGGCGTTGCTGCAGAGATCCAGCATGGGGAGGGCCATATCGCGGTTGTCTTCGGTGGTGAAAGCGAACGAGCTGCCGCGCGGGGAGACGATGCCAACAAACACGTTGTTGCTGTAGAGAGGCGCGGCGGGGTCGTCACAGATGACCAGGTAGTTCTGGCCCTGGCTGTTGATCATCAGGCCTTTGCCTTCGACGACATGCAGGGCTTTTGCCCGCAGCGTGGCCAGGCTGCCTGCGGGCAGCGCCGGCGTGAACAGCGGTAGTTTGGCCGCGTAGAGGGCCTTTTGTTGAAAAGGATGCCAGTACAGTGTCTCGGAGCCCTTGCACATCGTGTATAGGGTGTCGACGTCCTTCGAGCTGATGACGCGCGTTTGCTGCGGCGCGACTGCGGGGGCAACCGCGTCGTCGGCCTGCTGGGCGCTTCCGGGTGTGGGCATGAGGGCTATGGCCAGGCACAGCGTCAGCGCTGAGCGGATGAAGGCTAGGCCAGTAAAGATCATGCGATGCTCCTTTCTGTGGCTGTGTCGGCGTCGGTCGCCCGAGGGGCGCGCCGGGCAGGCGGGTGGCCGGCGCGTTGTCTGCTTGCCGCCCGCCGCGCGTGGCGCCTGTACGCGTGCGTTCACGCGGCGGGTGGCGCGTGCCGTGTTCAGATCAGGTGTTCTGGCACGGTGACGTTGCGGACCAGATCGTCGATGGTTTCGCGTTCACGGATGAGCCAGTGCTGGTCGCCCCGCACGAGCACTTCGGCGGGCTTGAGGCGGCCGTTGTACTGGTAGCTCATGGCGTAGCCATAGGCGCCGGCGTTTTCGACGACGACGATGTCGCCGAGGTCGATGCCTTCGGGTAGCATGCGGTCGCGAACCCAGAAGTCGGTGTTTTCGCAGACCTGGCCGCAGAGGCCGACGGCCTTGCGGGCTTCATCTTCGCGGCCGTTGACGTAGATGTGATGGTAGGCGCCGTACATGGCCGGCCGGGCCAGCGTGTTCATGCTGACGTCGGTGCCGACGATGCGCGAGTAGCTGTCCTTGATGGCATGGACGGTGCCGAGGATGTAGCCGGCGTCGCCGACGAAATAGCGGGCAGGCTCCATCATCAGCCGCGGTGGCTTCAGGCCGTACTCGGCGATCTTTTCGCGGAAGACGCCGGCGACGAGCGCAGCGGCCTGGTCGATGTCAAGCTTGTCATCGCCGGGCTTGTAGGGAATGCCGAGGCCGCCGCCGAGATCGATGAACTCGAAGTTGATGTCGAGTTCCTTGCCGACCTTGCCGATGATGTCCATCAGCAGGGTGGTGATGAAGCGGAAGTACTCGGGGTCGCGGATGCAGGAGCCGGGCATCATGTGGGCACCGAAGCGCTTGATGCCGGCGGCCTTGGCCTGGCGGTACGCGTCCATCACCTGGTCGGGGTGGACGCCGAACTTGGCGTTGGGGCCAGCGTTGGTGACGAAGTCGCCGACCTCGCTCTGGCCGTAGCCTGGGTTGACGCGGAAGGACATGATCTCCGGCGTGCCGATCTT
>JAQWBY010000081.1 GCA_028706165.1 Lentisphaeria bacterium
CGGCATCGTGGCCGGCCGTGTGCCAGCCAAACATTAGTAAGGTATCAATGCCCACAGCCAAGCCGTCCTTGAGAATTGTCTCCATCTCATCATAGCGATAGAAAGTCTCGCCGTACTGATGGCGCATGATGATGCGCTGCCAGCCGCGCATGGCGTCGACATGTTCCGGTCGCGGCTGGGGCTTGAACCAGCTGTCGGCCCAGGCGCGATAGAAATCGGCACCAACATGCCAAGTGCCGTTGTAGGGCTTCCAGACGAAGCCATCACAGGCGACTTTCTCGCCAGCGCTGATGAAGGGATACTTGACCATGCCGGCCTCGAGCACGTCGCCGCTGAGCCGGAAAAGATGCAGGGTGTTCTGAAAACTCACGTCGTGACTGCCGATGTACAGCCCACGGTCGCCGCAATCGAAAATGTAGCAGTTGCTCGCTGAACGCCCAGGATAAAGGTTGTCCATCTGAACAAAGCGTTCATCTGACGCCATGTACTGCGAATGGCAGGCGCGGATGGAAGCCTTGATGTTCCCGGTGACTTGGCCGCCGGCAGCAGTACGGATCAACCGCGCGTTCTCCGGCAGGCGACAGTCACCCAGCAGGGGAAAGTGATACTCACGTATCACAGCACCGGGGTCGATGTTCTCCAGGCTGATGTGCCAGGCGACATGGTCGTCATGCAGAATCGCATGAATGATCAGCTTCGCCGCCAGCGGGCCGTCGTCGCCCGCAAGAGCGTTGTACACCAGGCTGATCTCGCGATTGTCAATCACGCTGATGAGCGGCCGGTCGCAGCCGCGCCGAGCGTAGTTTTCCTTGCAGAGGCCGCGTGCGTAGATGACCCGCCAGAGGTCGCCGCCGCCGCCGTATGTCCAGTCTTGGCGTTTGTCCTTGAAAGACAGAACCTGGCCATCATCCCCGAAACGTATTTCCAGGGCGGCATTGGCAAGTGTGTATTCGCTCATGGCAGTACTCCTCTACGTGATGACCGGAACCGATGAGGTGACAATGTGGCAAGCAGGCGGCAGGCACGATAAAACTAGCGCGTCTCGCCATGCACAACGAACCCAAATATAGTCGTTGTTATCCCAAGCGCCCTCTGCGCGAAGCAAAGATATTCCCTGAGGGTAATCGGTCACTCGTTGACACTAGTTATCACAGCCTTTTGTTTTCATCGCTCCCAGGCCGCCGGGACGGCGGTCAATCAGTCCCTTGAGCCCTATGCGTCATTCCCCACGGTCCCGAAAGTCCCCACCGTCCAATTCATGGGACCATGCCTTATGCGTCGTGAGTCCTCGCCCCGGCGCCGCGCCAACCGGTCCCCACGGTCCCAGGCGTCCCCTGAAAACGGCTGGTATCAATGACTGAGGCATTCCCCCCACGGCCAATTTTGCCCTTGCCGGAGCCCAAGCTCCTTTTTTCAGGTTACATTATGGCATCGTACTTGTCTTGGCGTTGCCCGGCCAACTCACCGGCATGCCACCACATTCGCAACCAGGCATCCAGCCGTCCCCCAACGGTACCTTTTTTCTCATGCCCCGTAAAAAACCCGAATTGCTTTCACCGGCCAGCGACACCACCTGCCTCAAAGCGGCTCTTGACGCCGGCTGCGACGCCGTGTACGTCGGCCTCAAAGATTTCAGCATGCGCAGTGCTGCGGCCAATTTCAGCCTGCCAGCGCTGCGACGAGCATCGGCGCTGTGCCGTAGCCGCGGCGTCAGACTCTATCTCGCAGTAAATACGCAAGTGTACCAGCAGGAACTGCGCCGTCTTGATGCCCGTTTGGCCGCGGTCGCCGGCTTGGTTGATGCGGTGATTTGCTGGGACCCAGCCGTGATTGAAGCCTGCCGGCGCCACGGTATAGCCATCCACATTTCGACGCAGGCTTCGGTCGCCAACGCCGCCGCCGCGCGTTTCTACCGCGGGCTGGGGGCGACGCGCATCGTCCCGGCCCGCGAATGCACCTTGCCGGAACTGCGTCGCCTGCGTCGGCAAGCAGGCATTGAGATCGAAGTCTTTGCCCATGGCGCCATGTGTGTCAGTGTTTCCGGCCGCTGTTATCTATCCCAGGACAGCTACGGCAAGTCCGGCAACCGCGGGGAATGCCGGCAGAATTGCCGCCGGCCCTTCCGCGCCATCTGCAGCGACGGCGAAGGCGATTACGAAGTCGAAGACCACTATCTCTTTTCCGCCAAGGACCTCTGCACCCTGCCCTTTCTTGACCAGCTGCTTGACGCCGGGATTGATGCGCTCAAAATCGAGGGACGCAATCGGCCGGCAGATTACGTCGCCTGCATCACAAGCGCCTACCGGCGGGCCATTGACGCATGGGCTCACGGCGCTCTCGACCAAGAGCTCAAGGCGGCTCTGATAGAACAATGCCGCACGGTCTTCAACCGCGATTTCTCCAGCGGCTTCTTTCTTGGGCGCCCCATCAGCGACTTCACCGACACCGATGGCAGCAAGTCTACGGAACAGAAGGAACGCGTCGGCAAGGTTATTAACTATTACCGCAAAGCCGGCGCGGCCCACATCTGGGTGCAGAATTACACCATCCGTGAGGGCGACCAAATCCTCATTATGGGCCCGACCACTGGCGTCGTCAAACAAGTTGCCGGGAACATCCGTTGTGAAAACGACCCGGCGCGAAACCCACCTCAAACCATCACCATCGCCTTGGACACGGCCGTCCGCGCCAACGACGAGGTGTACCGCCTGGTCGCACGGACGATTCCCGCGCGGCAATAGCCATACTGCCCACCAGAACCACCACCGAAGGAATCTCCATGTCCCCTCTGATTGCCGATGCCAGGGCGCTGACCGCCATTTGTGAAGAAGCCGCAAAGCAAGACCTGGTCGCTATCGATACCGAATTTGTCTGGACCAACACCTACCATCCACGCCTGGGACTCATCCAGCTGGCATGGGATGAACAGCATAGCCACCTGCTAGATGTCCTGGCCATCAATGATCCGACGCCCCTGCAGGTACTGCTGGATAACGCCACGGTCACCAAGGTCTTCCATGAAGCGGCCAGTGATCTACCCATCCTGCGCCGCTGGTGCGGTGCCTTGACGGCACCGCTCGTGGATACCCGCATTGCGGCAGGCTTCTGCGGCCTGACGGCGACCATGTCGCTCAACCGACTGCTCACCAGCGAACTCGGCGTCACCCTACCCAAGACCGAAACGCGCACCGATTGGCTGCAACGGCCCCTCAGCGATGCACAATTGCAGTACGCCGCCAGCGACGTCGCCCTGCTGCCAAAACTCTACCGCGCCCTAGAACAAAAAATCGACCAGCTCGGTAATCTCCCTTGGTTCAAGAATGAAATGGCCAGCTACAGCCATAATGGCTACTACGGTGAAACCAAGCCCGACGAGTGCTGGCGGCGGGTCAGCGGCATGGGCAGTCTCAACGGCATCGACCTGGCCGTACTCAAGTCACTTGCAGCATGGCGTGAACAAACCGCACAGGAGCTTGACAAGGCCCGCCCGCGCGTCATGAAAGACGAACAGCTCGTCGTCGCCGCCCGCCTTCACCCCAAAACACTCGCCGACCTGAAAAAGATTCCCGACTATTGGCCGAAGCTCATTGAGAAATTTGGCGAGGGCGTGCTTGCCGCTGTGCAGCGAGGCCTGGCCATGCCCCAGCATGCCTGGCCAGTCTTGCCAGGAATGCGCCTGCCCAGCGCTGTCATCAAGCAACGCAGCAACCGCATCCTCCAGGTGGTCCAGAAGCGCGCCAATGAACGGCAGATCGACCCACAACTGGTCGCAGCCCGCAAAGATGCCGAAGCGCTGGTCTTCGCCGCGCAGGCCGGCAAATGGCCGGTGCACCATCAGCTGCTGCAGGGATGGCGGCGGGAACTCACCGGCGATGTCATCGAAAACCTCGTCACCGGCAATTTCAACGACTGAAGCGACGTAGCACTGGTGCCCTGGCGACAAGGGTCGCGCCAAGCGGCGGCGTTGCGTCTTGAGGCCGCCGCCAAGGCGCATGGGGCAATACGACAACTTACATGGGCGGCGGCATATCGGCGGGTGGCGGTGCCATGTCGCCTGGCGGCATCATCATATCACCACCGACCGGGGCGACCGGGGCTGGCGGCGGGGCATCCGGCACCACGAACCAAGTGGTCATTTCACCATAGCGGGTGATGGCCGCAGCATAGAGCTTATTAGCTGCCTTCCCATCCTCCGGCGCAGGAATGGTGATGTCGGCCTGCTTGCCACGGGGAACGACCTGCACCTTGGGTGAGAGCAGGCGAAGTTTCTCAGCCGTGTACTGCGCGTCTTCACTTTCCGGCGTCACACCCCATCTTTCGCGGCCAGCCTTAACAATATTTTGCATGGCCAGCAGCGGATCAAAGGCCAGCAGGCTACTGCTGTTGGGCTGTATGATCGCCACAATGTGCTCTTCCCGCAGGTCACTTTGCGGCAGGTCGCCGGGAGCCATGTACACTCGTACCGCCACATAACGCGATGGCGGCTTTGGCCAGCCGATGCGAAGATGGTTTGACGTGATGTAGTCAATGCTCAACGTCGGTGCCGCATCGCCATTCTGACGGAATTCCAGCCATGGCGTCGCCTCAATGAACGAATAGAAAAAGCGTGGATGGCTGACGCGGACATCGCCATCCTGCTGACGCCAAAGCCCATTGGGTTGGACCAGCCGCCCCATGACAAATTCCCAGGCGCCGTAAATGGCGTCCTGGACCTCTTTTTGCTGCGTGGGAGGTAAAGAAGGCAAGGCCAGACGGAGGGTGTTCACAGCCGCGTCGGTGGCACAGAGGTCGCCGCGGTTGTCCTGTCCGGGCGCGGCCAAATCATCAGGCTGAAACGCGTAGATATTCCAGCCTGCCAGTTTTGCGCCCCCCATAGCGCGCCGCTGGACTTTGAGAATATTTTCGCAGAGCTGTGTTGCCATCGGCACCGGCGTATTGTCCACGCATAACCACGGCGTGAGATGTTCCGGGCGGTCACTGCGCTGGATATTGCGGGTGCGGAAGCTGTTCTCGATGATGCGCCGGGTGACCAGCAGATTCGGTCGGTCGTTCACCGTCCACAGGCCGGTGCGAGGATCCTGCAGGCTCTGCAGGCGCTGCAGAAGACGCTGTGACCAGCCATCTTCGAATGCCGGGCTGCATTTGAGAATCCGACCAGTGTTGTAGATGTACACCAGATAAGGCACGGCATGCAGCATATGCATCCAGTCGCCTTCGACCATTTCCATGTAGGCTTCCAACTGCTGGTTGCGGGACAGATTGGGCAAAGACGCTGTTCCCCCCAGAAAATTCCACGGCGTGTTTTTGCTCAGTCCGAAGAAAATATGCATGGGCAATTCGTCATAGTCCGGGTTTGGGGCCAGACTGCCCGTTTGTGGATCCACGCGCTGTTCTTTCATCATCACATTAGCGAAAGTGTCACGGGGGTTAATTTCTTTCCAAGACAGGTCTGCAAACCACGCCGTGCCGGACTGGGGATTGTTGAGATTGATGTACAGGCCGCCGCCTGTTGGCAGGGCGAGCTGAAAATCGTCAATTTGCTCGGGATCACCATTACCACCGTCATCATTCTTGAGCAGGTCGGCAAAAGAGCCGAGGTTATCTGCGGGGGCTTCTTCTGCCGGGTCGGCGGCGTCATCTGTCGTGGTCGCCACGACATCAGGTGTCGTCTTCAGGGCAACATAAATGGGCATATCCACATAGTAGCAGAACCACGGGAAGGTCCCCCGCGTACGGAAGAGGCCGGTGACCTCGTGAACGAGCTTGTCGTTGGCGTCTTTGAGGTGCAGACTGACGGTGGGTGCGGCATGCCACAGCGCTGCCCCGGCACCAGTATCCTTTCCTTTAATCCAGATAAAAACACGAATCATCCGGCCGCGGAGCTTCTCCAGCTGCTCCAGACCGATGATCGGCTTGGCCGGCACCACATTGGCACCACCAGCCACCCGCAGCGAGGGGAGCGTGGATTTCTTGAATTTGTTGTCGACCGTAATGTTGCCGTCAAGCCCCTCCACCTGTTCGGAGGCCAGTACGATCTGCCACGGCACGATCCGAGTGAAAATATCAGTCTGACCGTGCATGAAACAGCGCCAGAAACCAGCATCGGGCGCTGGCAGAAGCTGTCCGCGCCGATCGGGCACCCACAAATTGTCAACACGATCCTTGCCATAGAGCACCACTCGGCCGGTGGCAGACACCTCGGGCTCCATTGCGACCGGCTCGGCTGGCGCCGCTGCAGTCGCGTCGGGATTAGCGGCAGCGCCCTCCGTTGCCAACAACGCCTGAAAATCGATGGCGGGGTCCGGTGCCTGTGCAACCACATGCATCATTGAACACACCAACAGAACCAAAAGCGCCATGACAATCTGTCGCTTCATGCCAAAATACCTTCCTTGAAAACCCGCTGGTTATGATCATGTAGTGGGGGTGACTAGTTGGAGCAGCAGCGCCGTCAGGCAACGCCGGAAAAGACCCCTTAGTATAGTGACAAGTCAGCTCAAAAACAACTGCCGACACGGTGATGCACAACACTTTTCCGTAATCGGTCACCCATTGATAATGGCGGCCAAACATGCCGCCGATGTCAGTCCCAGGTAAGCAAGTGAGTTCCATTGCCCCTTTTGCGCCAGCCTGCTTCGCCGACTGGGGCAAAAGGGGCCGAGGAACACGAACATGGTCGCCGTTGTACCCAGGGCGGCGCACGCTTTCAGCGTGCTTGCCCTGGGCTGGACTGTTTCGCGCTTTCAGCGCTTCTGCCGCTTCGCGGCCAGGGAAACGGGCACGTTTGACTCAGCCAGAAGCTCTATGGCTCAATTATCAATGGGTGACCGCTTACACTTTTCCAAGAAACTCGTAAACCGATCGGACCGATCAACTCGCCGGCCCCGTCCGCTCCGTCCGCTCACCTCGCGTGTCGATCACAGACGCGGCCTTCCCGCCAGCAGCTGCAGGTAGTCCATGCGTTCGATATAGAGCCAGTTGAGGGTTTCGATGTGCATAAAAAAGTAGAAATACTGCCGTTCGTTTTCGGTAGTGAAAATGCGGCCGTTGCGCGTCAGCCACATTGCTCTGAGCAGCGACTGGTTGTGGAATGTCTTGTTCAGGCTCTCTGGGCCGTGTCGCCGGCCGGGCAGTATCTGCTGGCCACTTTGGGCGACTACCGTACCGGTGCTGTTGACCAAGTATTTGTTTTTCACGAAGCGTCCCCTATTGCCGGTTCGCGAAAGCATTGCCACCAGCGTGTCCACACTGATGTCGGCGCCGACCACGCCAATGGGCTCGCCCTGGCCGTTGTACATGGCCTGACTGCAGGTCACCATGCCGCGCTGGTGCATGCTAATATCCACGTAAGGATCGCCCCACACGGCCTGTCCCGCCGGCACCGCCAGCGCCGCGTTGTACCAGGGACGTTCCCGACCATCATACTCCGCCGGGTAGTCGCCATGATAGGGAAAACTGACATGCAGACCATCGGCCAGACTGATGTACACCCAATTGAACAGGGGCGGCTGACCCGCGAAGAGCGCCTTGCAGATCGCATCGTCACTCTCGCAAAAAGCATCGCCAAGCTCGACGCTGAGAAGCCGCAGAAATGAATGCCGCAGGGGCGCCAACGCAGCAACTGCGCCTACAAAATCGGTAAGTTTTTCCCCCGGCGCCACCACGCAGACCGGGTGTTCCAGGGATATTTGCTGCATATAGCCATCGGCGTAGCCAAGACCGGGTGGCGCCGTGAAGGGCTTCTGGCTGTCCTGCGGACTGTAGGCGCGCACCGGCGGCAAGGATCGCGTCCGTGCGTCTTCCAGCCGCCACGTCGCCTCATTGGCCAAATCCGCCACAAGCTTTTCGTAGTCCTTCATGCGACGATCGAAACGCGAACCACAGAGCAAGCCGTTGGTAAAGACCTCCGAAAACACTGCTTCGGTCTGTTTCTGCCGGAGCTGGTTTCGATTCTCCCGGTAGAGTGAATAAGACGACAGCGACAGCAGCAATAACGCCATGAGGCCACCTGCGAGCGTCGCGCCCTTGTAGTGGCGCCGGAACTGATAGCGCATCTCGACCCAGAATCGGTGCGGATTGGCAGCAACGCGCTCGGCCTGCAGGAAAGCCCGCACATCGTCCAGGAGCGCCTCGACCGTCGAGTACCGTTCGTCGGGGGGTATCGCCAGCGCCTTGCGGATGATCATGACGAGATCCTCGTCCACCGCGCAACCGAAGGCATGAACATAGGGCTCCACCTCGGCATGCTTGGCTTTGGCCAACGCCTCTTTCGTGTCCTTGGAAACATAGGCGGGTTTGAGAAAGACGATTTCGAACAGTATCAGTCCCAGCAAGTAGATGTCCGAACGGCAATCGTAAGGCTGACGATTGATAACTTCCGGCGAAATATACTGCAGGGTGCCCGACGGCCGCTTGCGATGGAAGGCCGCCGGGTCGGTCTCGACCTGCTCGGCAATCCCCCAATCCATCACGTAGGTCTCGTTGAAATTTCCGATCATGATGTTGTCGGGCTTAAGATCGCGGTGAATGACTTGATTGTGATGGACGTAGGCGATGGCCTCGCACACCCGCTGAAAATACTCCAGGCGCTGTTTCAGTATGGTGTTCTCGCTGCGGATGATCAGCCGGCGGGACATGAGCTCGTACTGCTCGCGCAGCATCGCCAGATACTGCGACAGGGTCTTGCCTCGAACCAGCTTCATGGCCAGGTGCAGGCCCTTGTCGGCGTCGCCGTAGATCCCGTACACCGGGATGATCGAGGGGTGCTCCAGCTGCGCCGTGATCTTCGCTTCCGTAATGAAAGCCCGACGGTATTCCGGGCGCACTTTGAGCTCGTCGTGCAGGGACTTCACCGCCACTACGCGGGCAAACTTGCAGTCGCGGGCGCGACTGATGCTGCCCTGCCCGCCGGTAGCAATCTCCTCCTCAAGCTGGAAATTGGCTTCGACATCGTAGAGGTCGTCCAGCGTGGTGTCAGCGTCAATCTGGTCATTGGCGACAGCGGCGCGGTAGTCCGTCGTCGCAAATTGGGTCACGGGCGTTTTGTTGCTCAGACCGCGCTGCGGCAAGCTGGTGCTCGTGCGGGCAAATGGGCGCAGCGTCATCAGGCGCAGGACAGTCTTCTTGATGCCTTGCACACGTGTCAGTGGTAATGGCGTCGCGGCCGGCTCCGCGCTCGCCTCATGCTGCTCGCTCACCGACGTTTCGGCAGATTCGATTTCAATGGTCCTGGCAACATCTCTGGCGAAATTTCGTGCGGGCTGCTTGTCGTCGCTCATGCGTCTGGTCCCTGCTGGCTGCAACTGTGTCGGCTCTCGGGCAATGCCTAGAACAATAACCGACAGCCTAGGAAAAACAAGACCCATACAGGCAAGCGCAGCACATGCTTGTACTGGCGCTGCCAGCAAAATCGGCCGCGACGGCACCCCGCCGAAATGCCTGACTGCCTCGCTGACGCTGTTGCAAAATACCGTTTTTACAATACAGTTTCTATTCTTTTATGTATTCCGAATGATTAGCCCCACGAGCTGTTATTGGAGAGCCCGATGACGGATTACCTTGACTCTTTGTCCTCTTTTGCCGCCGCGGAACGCGTCGCGGCCCTGGAGCAGCTGAGCGCCCAGACGGCCTTCCCGGCGGAACGCGACTGGGTGAACATGCACATCCACACTTTCTTCTCCTACAACGGCGAGGGCTGGTCGCCATCACGCGTGGCCTACGAAATGAAGAAGCTGGGGCTCTACGCCGCCGCCGTCTGCGATTTCGATGTCCTTCAGGCGCTGGACGAATACCTCGCCGCCAGCGACCGATTGCGCCTGCGCGCCGCCGTCGGCTTTGAAAGCCGCGTCTTCTTCCGCGAATACGCCACGCAAGAAATCAACTCGCCCGGCGAACCCGGCGTTTTCTACTTCATGGGCATGGGCTTTGTCCGTCAGCCACCGGCTGGCAGCAACGCTGCGGCGGTGTTTGCCGACATGCTCAAGCAGTCCCACGCCCGCAATCGCGCCGTCATCGACCGCGTCAACCGCAAGCTCGGCTCCTGGCAACTCGACTATGATCGTGACGTCCTGCCCCTGACGCCGGACAAAAATGCCACCGAGCGCCACATCATCGCCGCCTTCAACCAGAAGGCTCTGGACCACTTTGGCTGCGCCACCGCCGCCGCCGCTTTCTGGGCCGGCCTCTTCAACGCCGACCAGCAGGAGCTCGCCCTGAAAATCCAGGACCGCAACGCCTTCAACGAGTACCTGCGCGGCAAACTCATCAAGCGCGGTGGCATCGGCTATGAACAACCGACGGACAAGACTTTCCCCGCCCTGGACAGCGTCATCGCCATGATCAAAGAATGTCGCGCCATTCCCATGAGCGCCTGGCTGGACGGCAGCAGCGCCGGTGAAAGCAAGCCCGAAGAACAGCTCGCATGCCTCGCCGCCAAAGGCGTCGCCGCAGTCAATATCATCCCCGACCGCAACTGGAACTTCAAAGACCCGGCCGTCAAGGCCGAAAAGGTTGCCGCACTGAAACGCTATGTCGAGGCCGCACAGGCGCTCAACATGCCCATCAATGTGGGCACCGAGGGCAACAAGCCCGGTCAACGCCTGGTTGACGACTTCGCCAGCGAGGCCCTCAAGCCCTTCCACCAGACTTTCCTGGAAGGCGCCCAGATCATTGTCGGCCACACCCGACTACTGCGCTATGCCGACTTCTCCTACATTGACCCCGACACCCAGGGCCTCTTCGCCTGCCAGGCCTGCCGGAACCGCCTCTTCGCCGCCGTCGGCGCCCTGCCCGCGCCCGACGCCGCCACTCGCGACAAGCTGACCGCCATGGGCACCAACAAGGCCTTCGCCTACCTCCAGGACAGCGCCAAGGCCGGCCAATGGCGCTAAACGGACGCTGACGAGACGACGCCATTTCAACGCACAAAAGCCGTACCCAGCCGATAGTTCCTTCACTTTCATTCATCAGAGCCAAGGAGTAACCATGCTGCCCGAACTGCCCCGCGAACAGATCGAAAAACGCTATGACGACGCCCGCAGCCAATACCGCGCCATCGGCGTGGACACGGACAAGGCCCTCGACACTCTCAGCAACGTGCCCATTTCCCTGCATTGCTGGCAGGGCGACGACGTCCGCGGCTTCGAAGTCCACGACAGTAGCGTCAGCGGCGGTGGCATCATGGCCACCGGCAACTACCCCGGGCCCGCCACCGACGCCGCCATGCTCCGCCAGGACGCCGAGAAGGCCATGAGCCTCATCCCCGGCAAAAACCGCTTCAATCTCCACGCCATCTACGCCGAAACCGACGGCAAGGTCGTCGATCGCGATCAGATCGGCCCCGAGCATTTCGCCCGCTGGATGGACTGGTCCAAAAAACGCAGCATCCCCCTGGATTTCAACCCGACCTTCTTCGCCCACCCCAAAGCCAATGACGGTTACACCCTGTCCCACGCCGACGCCGACATTCGCCGCTTCTGGATCAACCACGACAAGGCCTGCCGCCGCATCGCCGAAGCCATGGGCCGCAATCAAGGCACGCCCTGTGTGGTCAACCACTGGGCACCCGATGGTCACAAAGACCAGCCCATCGACCGCAAAGGACCCCGTCAGCGCCTCATGCAATCCTTGGACGATATTTTCGCCGAGTCCATCGACCCGGCCTTCTGCAAAGACGCCGTCGAATGCAAGCTATTCGGTATCGGCAGCGAAGACTATGTCGTTGGCTCACACGAATTCTACATGGGCTACGCCCTCACCCGCAAGATCATGCTCTGCCTCGACATGGGCCATTTCCACCCCACCGAGACCATCCATGACAAGATCTCGTCCATTTTCTGCTTCAAGAACGAGCTGCTGCTCCACGTCAGCCGCGCCATCCGCTGGGACAGCGACCACGTCGTCATCCTCAATGACGACATCCGCAACCTCTTCCAGCAGATCGTCCGCGGCGACTACCTGAGCAAGACCAACATCGCGTTGGACTTCTTTGACGCCAGCATCAACCGCATCGGCGCCTGGGTGGTTGGCACCCGCGCCGCCAAGAAGGGCCTGCTCTGCGCCCTCCTGGAGCCCACGGCCATGCTCAACGACTTCGAAAACAATGGCGACGGCGCCATGAAGCTGGCCATGCTCGAAGAGCTCAAGACCTACCCGGTCGGTGCCGTTTGGGATATGTTCTGCCTCAAATATGGCATGCCCGCCGGTAGTAGCTGGATCAACAGCATGACCAGCTACGATCGCGACGTCATCCGCAAACGCTAAGCACCACCCGCATCGCGTCGTAAGTGGCGCCCCGCCGTTTCACACTGGTGACCAATCACAGCCGTGACGCAGCGGGGCCTTTTTCCCTCACCCTTGATCTTCTGCAGCCGAATCACCATCATGCCCACACCCTACATCATCACCGTCATGTCCCACGACCGCGTCGGCATCGTCGCCGACGTCACCCACGCCGTCCGCTCGCTGCAAGGCAATCTCGAAGACATGAGTCAAACCGTGATTCGCGGCTACTTCACCATGATCCTCCTGGCGCAGTTTCCCGACGGCACGGGCGAAGACGCCCTCCGCAAAGCCTTCCGCGCCATCACTCCCCTCCGCGACTGCGAAATCGGCATCAAGCCTTTCAGCGCCGACGAAGATGAAAACGCCGACAGCAGCGGCGACAATCTTTACGTCCTCACCGCCTCCGGCCCAGACGGCATCGGCCTGGTCGATACCCTCGCCGAGTACCTCCGCCAAAAAAATATCAACATCGTCGATCTCAGCACCAAGTCCGCCAACGGCCAGTACACCATGATGTTCCTGGTCAGCCTGCCGGAAAACAGCGACGTCGGCAAACTCAAACGCAGCCTGCAGATCGCCGTCGAAAACATCGGCCTCAGCGTCGGCCTGCGCCACCAAGCACTCTTCCGCGCCGCTAACGAAATCTGATCCGACCGATCCGACCGATCCGACCGATCCGACCGATCCGTCCGATCCGACGACTTGATCAGTCCGATCCGTCCGATCCGTCCGCGACCAAAGACAGAAAATCCGTCCGATCCGTCCGATCCGTCCGCGACAAAAGACAGAAGATCCGACCAATCCGACCGATCCGCCCAATCCGGTAATCTTCACAAAAACCAAGGAACTCACATGTCAACGCCTTTGCGTCTGCTGATGCGTTTCACGCTCATTGAACTGCTGGTTGTCATCGCCATCATCGCCATTTTGGCAGCAATGCTGCTGCC
>JAQWBY010000454.1 GCA_028706165.1 Lentisphaeria bacterium
ACTTCAACGCGTTTTCGAGTTTCTCCAACTCCTGGCGCGGACAGCTCGACAGCGACGAATTGCCGATGTTGGCGTTGATCTTCGTCCGCAACAGGCGACCGATGCCGATGGGCTGCAAGTGGACGTGGTTGATATTCGCCGGTATGACGATGGTGCCGGCGGCAACTTGCGCGCGGATCTCTTCCGCCTCGCGATATTCACTGGCCGCGACCTGCGCTATCGCCGGCGTGATCTCGCCGGCGCAGGCGCGCTGTATCTGCGTAATGGGACGTTCTGACATGACAGACTCTTTTCACTCCTGGAGGCGTAAAAGCCCGCGCCGCAGGCAAAATGCGACCGGCAACGGAGACGGGCCGGAAAATCCTTTAATGTAACCCGCCAACACGGTATAAAAAGCGCCAGGATAGACAAATGCCAATCGCCCGGTAATCGCTCAGTGATTGATATTGGCCGGTTCTGCGGTCTTTTGTTTTCAGCGCCAAAAATGCCGATCGCCCGGTAATCGCTCAGTCTATTGATACTAGCCGGTTCTGCGGCCTTTTGTTTTCAGCGCCAAAGGCGCGGCCTAAGATAGCCCAGGGCAAGCGCCCGTAGGGCGCGTCGCCCTGGGTAGGCCCCCCCAAAAAAAGGAGCCCTGAAAGGGCGACCGAAAAGAAAAACACTGCAAAGGGCGACCGAAAAGAAAAACACTGCAAAGGGCGACCGAAAAGAAAAACACTGCAAAGGGCGACCGAAAAGAAAAACACTGCAAAGGTCGCAGGGCACAAAACGGGGTGAACGTTATTTGGTTCCATTGCCTCTTTGGCTCCAGTCAGCTTCGCCGACTGGGGCCAAAGAGGCCGAGGAACACGAGCGCAAATGGCGCTCGACCCAGGGCGACGCTCCGCCTTCGGCGTCGCTTGCCCTGGGCTACGATGACAGCGCCCTTCCAGGGCGCTTGCCGCTTCGCGGCCAGGGAAATGTTGGCCGGCGACAAGGTATGACATGAAAGAGCGTTTGCACTGCAATGTGTAAACGTAATTTGTGAACGGCACCTTAACGCTTATGGGCTAAAGCCGGGGGGTAAGCATGGTTAAGCGCCTACGGCGCAGAAACATCGCCAGCGCACGACGGCGGTTTTCGGCCCGAAGTGCCGCACCATGCATAACTCCAGGTGAGGCGCCCAGAGGGCGCCACATTTGCCTGGCACGTCTCGTCCCGCAGCGCCAAAGTGAGCCTATGGAGCCTGCCGATCTCGCCGGCCCTGGGCACCGAGTCAGTTGAGTCGGCCGCTGTCTTCTTGGTAGAACGACTCAGGAAAAGTACTGACATAGCAGTCGCAATTCGGGTCATTGAGAAAAAACTCGGTGGAAATGACGATGGCGTCCCGTTTTTCGGGAAGGATCTCGTCAACCAAGGTGCTCATATAGCGTATCTCGCTCTGGCCCCAAAGGCGTTTCAGCGCGATGAGCAGAGGCATGCTGGATAAGACGGTGCGGAGCCGGCTAAAAACAGAACGATGAAATATCAGCGACGATGGCTGCATGACATAAAGAAATCGTTGCCAATAGGGTGCTTCCATAATTTGCACGGCTTTTTCATAGGAGACTTTTTCCCGGCGCATGCTGTGTAGCATCCAGGCAAAGCGCGCGCGAAGATTGTCAGCGTGGTTCACGCGCCAATGTTGCTCAGCGTAGTCCAGATCACGGAGGCGCTGTTCGACGCAGGCCACGGTCATGTCAGTAAGGACCACCTTATATCGCATGACCTTGAGTGCCGTATTGCGATTTATACCGGTAAAGCTGTGGCCGTCAATGCGATAATGCAAGGCTACTTCCGGCAACATCACCAGTTGCTTATTCAGGAAGAAGGGCCGCGTCATCAGGGGAAAGTCTTCCATTTTGTTGCTTGGAGCCAACGCTGGAAACTGGCTGAAGATGCTGCGGTGCCAGGCAAGAGCCGCGCCGGGTTGCAACGGCGAAGGTATGCCGATGTAGCCACGGAGGGTGTTGTCGCCATCAATGACCTTGATATTGGTACCGAAGGCCAGCGCGCGCGGGTATTTGGGGATGGCCTCGGCGACAACGCGGCAGCGGTTGGGCAGCGATATGTCATCACCGGCGGCCATGAAAAGCCATTCGCCAGAAGACAGCGTGTAGGCCTTGTAGAAATTGCCGCCGATGCCGAGATTAGGCTCATTGCGGTTGAGGATGATCTTGTGCGGGCCGCGGTAATTGCTGGCAATGTCAGTGGCGATGGCAAAGGTCTGGTCGCTGAAACAGTCGTCCGAAACAATGATTTCGAGGTCCGGATAGTCCTGCGCCAAGGCGCTGTTGAGCGCATCAGCGATGTATTGTTCCTGATTGTAAGTGATCATCAGGAACGAAAATCGCGGTGTTGTACCAAGCGAATTGGCGCCATCCCCTCCAGCATTCATAACGTTGCTACTCCCATGACGCATTGTATTACGGGATCAAGTGTCGCAGTGCCCGGTTAATTACTGCCACAGCTTGCCGCTGAGAAGGGCGTCGAAGTAGTTGATGGTATTTTTGAGGCCCTGGTCGAGTTGGATAGTGGGTTCCCAGCCGAGTTTTTCCTTGGCGAGGGTGATATCGGGGCGGCGCTGCCTGGGGTCGTCCTGGGGGAGTGGCCGGAAGACGAGTTGTGAGCTAGAGCCGGTGAGGGCGATGACTTTTTCGGCCAGTTCGCGGATAGTGAATTCGCCGGGGTTGCCGATATTGATGGGGCCGACGATGTCGTCGCAGGTGTTCATCATGCGGATCATGCCCTCAATGAGATCGTCGCAGTAGCAGAACGAGCGGGTCTGCTGGCCATCGCCAAAGAGGGTGATGGGCTGATTTTTCAGGGCCTGGACGATGAAATTGGAAACGACGCGGCCGTCGTTGGGGTGCATGCGCGGGCCGTAGGTGTTGAAGATGCGGATGACTTTGATGCGCACCTGGTGCTGGCGCCAGTAGTCGAAGAAGAGCGTTTCGGCGCAGCGTTTGCCCTCATCATAGCAGGAGCGGATGCCGATGCAATTGACGTGGCCCCAGTAGTCTTCGGTCTGGGGGTGCACATCGGGATCGCCATAGACTTCGCTGGTGGAGGATTGGAGGATTTTGGCCTTCACGCGCTTGGCCAAGCCAAGCATATTGATGGCGCCGTGCACGCTGGTCTTGGTCGTCTGCA
>JAQWBY010000082.1 GCA_028706165.1 Lentisphaeria bacterium
TGCCCTTGTTCGCCGTGGGCAAAATCAAAGGCCGATATGGCCCGCTCCACCTCGGCGAAGCGCTCGGTCGAATTGGCTATGTAACGGTCAAGATTCACAGTCGGGCCTTATGGCTTGACAAGTGGTCGATCACGGAAAAAGGACGGCGCCTGGCACCCAAAACGCCCCTGCCGACAACGAAAAGACGGACGGAGAGCATTTCCTGGGAAATCTCTACCGCCCGTTTTTTTGCGACATTGCTGGCGCGTCGGCTATGCTGTTGCTGACGGACGCCTAGGCGGGGCCGCAGCCCCTGCACGCTCAGGCTGTGTACTGTGTCAGCCCTTGGCGTAACGACGGCGGAACGCGTCGACACGGCCTTCGGTATCCACCAGCTTCTGCTTGCCAGTGAAATACGGATGGCACTTTGAACAAATACCGACGGACGTTTTTTGTGCCAGCGAAAAGACTTCCATCTGGTTGCCGCAAGCGCAGCTCACAACGCACTTCTGGTACTTGGGATGTATTGCTTCTTTCATGACCATTCCCTTTTTTTGCTTTGCCGGCCGGGCTCGGGGTTACCGACCGGACTGACTCACACACTACACTCGTTTCGCTTGTCAATAAAAAGCCATTGCCGACATGGGCGCCACGCCTCGTGGCGTGACGTTGTCGATTGGCAACATCACATATCCGCGAGGGCGGCCTTGCGGCTGAGGCGAACCCGGCCGCGGTCATCGATGTCAATCACTTTCACGGAGATTTCTTCGCCGACCTTGCAAATTTCATCAACGGTCTTGACGCGGTAATCCGCCAGCTCGGAGATGTGCACCATGCCTTCCTGGCCGGGCATGATTTCAACGAAGGCGCCGAAGTCCTTGATGGTCTTGACAATGCCCTTGTAGATCTTGCCGATCTCGACTTCGCCGGTGGAGCCCTCGACCAGATAGCGGGCTTGTTCCATCGCGGGGCCGCTGGTGGCGAAAATCTTGACCGTGCCGTCGTCGGTCACGTCGATCTTGGCGCCAGTGCTGTCGCAGATGCCGCGGATGTTCTTGCCGCCGGGGCCGATGAGGGCGCCGATCTTCTCGGGGTTGATCTTCAGCACAGCCATCTGCGGCGCGTAGGGACTTAGCTGGGTGCGGGGCGCGGGCAGGCAGGCGGCCATGACCGCGCGAATCTGTTCGCGGGCGACCTTGTTGCGCTGCATGGCTTCATACATGCCAGGGATGTCCAGACCGGCGATCTTCAGGTCCAGCTGGAAGCCCGTGATGCCTTTGCTGGTTGCCGAAACCTTGAAGTCCATGTCGCCGTAGTGGTCTTCGGAACCCAGAATGTCCGTCAGGAACTCACGCTTGTCCGTGCCAGTCACCAGACCGATGGAAATACCAACCACCGCGTCGCTGATCGGCACACCGGCGTCCATCAGCGCCAGGCTCGATCCACAGACCGTCGCCATGGACGATGAGCCGTTCGAACCCAAAATCTCCGACGTCACCCGTACCGTGTAGGGATAATCCTTGGGCATCGCGCCGACAACCGACCGCTCCGCCAAGGCGCCGTGCCCGATCTCACGACGGCCCGTCGAACCGTAACGGCCGACTTCGCCCGTGCAGAAATTCGGGAAGTTGTAATGCAGAATGAAATTCTTTTCGGATGGCCCGCCAGTGATGACGTCGTATTCCTGAGCGTCGCCGCTGGAAGCCAGGGTGGCGATGACCAGCGCCTGAGTGTCACCGCGCTTGAACAACGCACTGCCGTGCACCCGGGGCAACACGCCGACTTCGCAGCTGATCTCGCGCAGTTCGTCGAGCTTGCGGCCGTCCTGACGAATGCCCTTGTCCAGCACCAGGCCGCGAATGGCCTTCTCCAGCAAGACTTCCCAGATGAGGCCGACGTCCGGTGTGCTGCCGTCCTCAGCCGTGAATTTGGCGGTGAGCTCCGCAGTCAATTCGGCCTTGAGGGCGTCTTGCTGGGCCTGGCGTTCGAGCTTGCTCGGCGCCGAACAGGCAGCGGCCAGGCGGTCGCCACAAAATGCCTCGGCGGCAGCCAGGGCGGCCGCGTCGGGCAGGTTGGGCGTGAAGGCGGCCTTGGCCTTGTTGACGCGAGCGGCGAGGTCCTTCTGGGCCTCAATCTGCTTGCAGATAATGCCGTCAGCGAAGAGCATCGCGTCGCGCAGGTCTTCTTCGCTGATCTCGCTGGCGCGGCCTTCGATCATGATGGCCTTGCCGGCGATACCGGCGTAGACCAAATCAATGTCGCTGGCTTCGATTTCCGCGTTGGTCGGATTGGCGATGAACTGGCCGTTGACACGACCGACCCGCAGCGCGCCCACCGGGCCGTTGAAAGGAATGTCCGACACCATCAGGGCCACTGACGCGCCGAGAATGCTCAGTACGTCCGCTTCGTTCTCGCCGTCGGCGCTCAGCAGTGTCGACACGATTTGCACTTCATTGATGAAGCCCTCGGGAAATAGCGGGCGCAACGGCCGGTCGGTCATGCGCGCCGTCAGGATTTCCTTCTCGGTGGGGCGGCCTTCGCGCTTGAAGAAGCCACCGGGCATTTTGCCAACCGCGGCGAAGCGCTCGCGATATTCGACCTGCAGGGGGAAGAAGTCAATGCCGGGGCGGGGCTTGGCCATGGTGGCCGTAATCAGCATCATGGTGTCGCCCTGGCGGACGGTCACCGACCCGTTGCACAACAGAGCCATCTTGCCGGTTTCGATCTCAAGCTGCTTGCCGGAACCCAAATCAATACTTACGCGTTCAATACTCATGTCTGTCTCAATCCTTACCATCCCTGCTGTTGTCAACGGCCTGTGGTGGAAAACAGGGTGTTCCACCGCCGCGCTGGGCTCGTCGCCCATAGCCGGGACCGGATCTGAAGCTGCGGCAGCTGACATTCTCGGAAAACAGAATGCGGAATTGCGGCATAAGCGGCCAAGCCAAGCCCCCCATTCGGGGCGCCCGGCGGCTTATGCCGCCCAATTCCACACTGTTTTTTATTCCGAAGGAGTCATTTCTGCGTGAAGCAGGCGTTATCCGGCTCTCGGCCGCATCAGCCCGGTAAAGAAGCGCCGGGCTCGGTACTGGCTGGCGCTATGCCGCATCAGCGGCCGTAAGGCGTTCATCCAACCAGCGCAAAAGCAAATACAGCAAGGTCCCCGGTTTTACGTGATTTACCGGGGACCTCGCGATTCAACTCGTCAGCGACGCAGGCCAAGTTTCTTGATCAGGGTCACGTAACGGGTGTTGTCAGTGCTCTGCAGATAGTGCAGCAAGCGGCGGCGGTTGTTCACCAGCGCAACCAGACCACGACGGGAGCTGTGGTCCTTCTTGTGTATCTTCATGTGCTCGGTGAGCTCCAGGATGCGCTTCGTCAGCAACGCTACCTGCACTTCGCAGGAGCCGACGTCTTCGCTGCTGCGCTGGAACTCCTTGATCGTCTGGGTCTTGGTCTCTTTGTCCATGGTCTTTCCTAAATGCGTTTTCGCTACCAAACCATACTCGGGATTCTTCATCCGCTTACCGTGATGATCCAGTCATTCACTCGCGAATAACGGAAGCTCACAAATATAGCACGTCTTTTTTATTCAACCAGCTAGAGAAGCGTAAAGGGCGAAGTTTCATGGGGTTGCGCAGGGTGAGTGATGGACGCCATGGACAGGTTGGACGCCGTCGTTGTTGGGCCCCGGCCGTGCAAACATGGTTTTTTTCTTGACATCGGGTCAAGTCGGCGGATAGTGTAACGCGTTTGCGACTTTGCCGGCCGCGCATCTTCTTCGCTTCAACCCACCCAGCCAGGAGACCACCATGTTCCGTCATGTGTATTCGGCGTTGTTGCTATGCGCCATGCCCCTCGCGCTGTTTGCCGCTGATGACGGCAATCTCTTCAAGAACACGGATTTTTCCGCGGGTATGAGCCACTGGTGGTCGTCTTTCGCGGGCAATGCGCGCAATCACGGACTGACTCACCGCATTGAGGACGGCAAGTTGGTGGTGGACATTCCCGAGCCGGCCGAGGGCAGCATCGGCAATGTCCTCCTGGGGCAGGGCGCGTCACTAAAGCCCTACGAGAAATTCCGTTTGTCCTACACGATCAGCATTGACAAACCCGGCGTGATGCGTCACGTCTATCAGTTATCTAACGATCCTTGGACGGCGCTGGGCCTGGCCGAGAACATCCCCCTCCAGCCCGGCACGCATCACCTCAGCGCGATCTTTGTCTCCGAATACGACAAGCCGGACCTGCCGGCGCATTTCACCTTCAACCTCAGCAAGTTGAAGGGCCGGGTGGTCCTCAGTGATTTTTTGGTTACCGAGTACAACGAGCTGCCGTTGGCCGCCCTCAACCCCACATGGCAGGCCTTTGTTGACGTGCAGGCGCCGGAGTCCTACGCCGAGCTGCCTGCGACCCTCCGGAGCCCGGCCGGCGCAGACGTGCGGCCCGTTGCCGCCAGCTTGCAGGACGGCGTCATTGATCTCCGTGCGCTCAACCAGGGGCGTTTCAAGGAGCACGCGGCCGCCGTCCTCTACAACGAGTTTACTGTCCCGCAGGCCGGCGGTATGACCCTCGGACTTTCCGCCGACTGGTGGATGGACGTGTACTGCAACGACGAGCGCGTGTACGACACGCTGCAGAAGGGCAATATCTCGCAGCGTTATACACCTAATGACCACGTCGTCAACATCGCCGTCAAGCCCGGCCGCAATCTCATTGCCATCAGAGTCCTCAGCGGTTCTGCCGGGTGGAAGCTGCTCCTTGGCAAGCCCTTGCCGCCCATCGTCTATAAGCCCAATGACGAGTGGCAGCCCGTCGATCTCAGCAATGTCGTCATCAGCGAAGGTAGCGCCCTTGATTTCAGTGCGCTCGTGCCCAGGCCCGCCGGGCAACTCGGCCGCATCAGCATCAACGACGCTGGCGATATGGTCTTTGCCGGCGCGCCGCAGCAAAGCGTTCGCATGCAGGGCTTCAACGGCTTCCCGTCGTCAATCTGGTACCAGCAGGACGACGCCGAATTCAAACGGCTGGTGACTGAATTTGCCCAGGCCGCCAGGCGGCAGGGCTACAGTCTCTTCCGCGTCCATGGCCTCCTTGACAAATGGCTCTGCCAGGACGCCACCGGCGATATGGCCATTAATCCAAAAAAACTCGACCGCTGGGATTACATCCTCGCTGAACTCAAAAAAGAGGGCATCTACGCCCACATCGTCATCTTTTCCTTCGGGCTGTACGACGACCCCAAAAACGCCAAGCAGCTCTTTGAAGACCGCAATAAGCACCGCCTGATGCTGTATTTCGGCGGCGACTGGGAGCGCACGCACTTCCGCTACGGCGCCGAGACGCTCCTCAACCACGTCAATCCCTACACCGGCCTGGCCTGGAAGGACGATCCGCTGGTCGCTTTCCTCGAATTCTATAATGAGCAGGGGTCGGGCTTCGGCGCCATTCACCAAGTCATGCGCGATGACCCCGAGGCGCGCGCGCTCATCGAAAAACGCTGGCATGACTGGCTTGAGGCCACCTACGCCGCTGGCGTCCCGGCCGATCTCGCGGCCGAGCTGGCTGGCACGCCCCTCAATCAGGCGCCCGTGCCAAATTTCTACCGCGACAAAGCCACACCGCTGGGCAACGCCTTCGGTCTTTTCCGTTCCTTTATCACCTTTGATGGTGCCGACTGGTGCCGACAGGTTGTACGCGATAACGGCTATCAGGGCCTAATCACTCAGTACAATGGCTCGAAACGCCTGGGCTGTAGTGCCGCCCGTTGGCAGATCAGCCAAGTCATCGATCTCCATGCCTACTACCGGCACCCGCGCGGTGGCTGGGGCGCGCCTGGCTGCACCGTCGAGCAGGACAGCTCGCTGGCTGACGCCGCCAACTACTGGCGCAATACCAACTCCGGCCGGCTGTCGGGCCGCCCGTTCATCGTCAGCGAATTCAATCACTGCTACTGGAACCCCTATCAATACGAAGCCGGTTTGGTCTTCCCCGCCTATTCGGCCCTGCAGGGATTCAGCGCCCTCCAGATTCATTCCGGGCCCATTGCCCTCAGCGCGGCGAAGAGCAACATCGGCAGCTTCGCCTGTGCCCAGTCGCCGGTGGTCCGCGCCAACGAAGTACTCTCGACGCTGTTGTTCCTGCGTGGCGATGTGCAGAAGGCCCCGCACCTGGTCGAGCTGGTCGTTCCCGAAGCGAGTCTGGCCAGCAATGGCCTGACGCACTGGGCAGTTTCTACCGAGCAAAGCCGCCTGGGCTTGCTTACTGGCTTCTCGGTGGCCTTCCCCTGGGCAAAACGCGCAGACGGCACCAGCCGCGGCCGGACCCCTGACCTGCAAATCCTCCCCAATGACGCCGCCAAGGTCGATGACCAGGACTGGTTCGTTAATGTCATCGAAAATCCCGACGGCGAATTCTCCCTGGCCAAGACCGTGCAGGTCCTGCGCGAGAAGGGCATCCTCAGTCAGCAGAATGCCAGCGATGCCGACGCCGGTGTCTTCGAGAGTGACACCGGCGAAATCGTCATGCGCACGCAGGACCAGGTGCTGAAGGTCATTACGCCGCGCACGGAAGCCGTCGCCATGGAAGCCGGCAAGAGCGAACGCGCTGGCCGCCTGCAGATTAGCGATCTCAGTGTGGCGGCGACGGTCGCCATCGCTTCGACGAGCATGACGCCACTGGCGGACGCAGAGCGCATGCTTTTCATCTTTTCGACTCAGACCCAGAATACCAACGCCACCTTCGGGTACGATGGTCGCCTGAAGATTCACTCGGGGACGGCGCCCATACTGCTGCGGACGGGCACGGTCCGCGCGCTTTTCACGCCTGCGCAAAAACGGCCCTTCGCTCTCTACGCACTGGACTTCAATGGCCAGCGCCGAGAGCAAATACCCGTCGAATACCAGGGCGATGATCTCGTCATCGCCGTCAACAACGGCACCCTCAAACAGGGCCCGACGACCTTTTTTGAGCTCGTCGCTGAATAAGCACGCCAAAAACCGGCGCGTGTGAGCCGTTTTCCAAGCGCAGTTTTTAGGCACGGCCATTGAGAGCTTCTGATCACTGCCCGCAGCCCAACCACCCTAATAGCCACGGAGAAGAGAACATGAAGATGAAGTCGTACTTGCTCGCAGTGCTGTTGGCGGCCAGTGCCGCCGTCCCCGCCGTCGAAATCCACTCGCCCTTCGGCGTCTGCGCGCACTTGGGTGGCGGCGCGGAGTTCGCCAAGCTCACTGAAGAGCTCGATCTGATGCAGGCCGCCGGCATCAAATGGGCCCGCGCGGATTTCACCTGGGCGCAGATTGAGCCCCGCGATAACGAATTTGTCTTCACCAATTACGACCGGGTCGTCGCCGAAGCCGAAAAACGCCAGGTGAAAATCCTGCCCATTCTCTGCTACAACAGCAAGTGGACGGAGGGCTTTGCGCACGAGAACCTCGACGCCTGGGCGCGCTTCGTCCGCACCGTCGTCAGCCGCTATGGCGACCGCCTGAAGCATTGGGAAGTGTGGAATGAGCCCAATATCGGCTTCTGGAAACCGAAACCCGACCCCGAGCAATACGTCGCTCTCCTGAAAGTCAGCTACCAGACCATCAAGGCCGTCGATCCGTCCTTGGAGGTGCTATACGGCGGCATGGCCGGCGTGGCGCCTAAGTTCGTCGAAGACACCCTCAAGCTGGGCGCTGGCGCCTTCTTCGACATTATGAATATCCACCCCTATTGCTACCCGGCGACTATCGAACAACGCAGGAAAATCGCCGAAGTGGATGAACTGCGCGGCATTCTCCGCCAGTACAACGCGTCGGAACGCATCTGGATCACCGAGACGGGCTGGCCCACCCACCAGTCTGAAGTAGCCGTCCACGCCAAATTCTGGTCTGAGCTGATCACCGCCGGCGCCAAGCGCCGCTTCCCCGGTCAGGACCGCTGGACTTGCGCCGTGGTCGTCGATTCCGCCGACAATGCCGGCGGCGGCGTGTCCACTCGCGAAGAACTCTTCAAGGTGCTGGCAGCCAACCCAGCCTTTACGGCCAAAGCCGTCACCTGGGCGGAAGCCGCCGCGATCACCCCCGCCGACACGCAGATTCTCGTCGCCCTCATTGGCGAGCATTTTGCCAAAAATCAGTACGACAAGCTGGTTGGCTACGTCCGCGATGGCGGCATGCTGGTCCACATCGGCGGCGTGCCGCTGTACTACGCCGATGAGTACGATGCTGCGGCCGCTGGCTGGGTCCCCGCTCGCAACAACGCGCCCGAAAGCTACCGCGCCGGCCTCCGCATCGGCTGGAGTGCCTGGTGGCTCAACAAAGACCTGCCCGAAAAAGCCGAAGTGACCAGCGCCGCCAGCGACGCCTTGGCCTTCGCCATTCCCAAGAAGCTCGAAACCACCCGCTGGTTCAATGACAAGCTTCTCAAAGACGGCGATGAATTCGTCCCGCTGCTCAAAGCCAGCGACAAGTCCGGCAAATTCATTGGCTGGCCGGTCGCGCTCTATCTCTTCAATAGCGATTACAAAGGCGCGGTGCTCACGGCCTGTCTGCCCATGGCGCAAAGCTCCGGTGTTACTTGGGATGTCCAGGGCGGCCGCTGCCCTCGCGCCTATCTTACCTATCTCGAAAATGGCATCGAAGTCTACTTCTGGTACGAATTCCGCGACGCCGGTACCGATCCGTACTACAACGAACACCACTTCGGTATGATCCAGCTCGGACTCGAACCGAAACCCGCCTACAATGCCCTCAAATACGCCATTTCCCTCGTCGGCGACAAACCACAGTTCACCGGCAAGACCACCAATGACGACGGCGTGGTCAGTATCGGCTTCAAAACCGCCACCGGTCAGGCCATGGCCATCTGGAACAGCTTCGGACCCGACAAGGCCTACAGCTTCCCCGCGCCAGCCGCCGCCTTCAAGGCTACTGATCACCTCGGCGCGCCACTTGACCTCAAAGCCACCAACGGCGTCATCACCCTCAACGCCAGCGAAGCACCGATCTACATTCTCTGGTAATGATCCGACTGATCGGACCGATCCGTCCGATCGGACCGATCTAGTCGCCGATCCGTCTGATCCGTCTGATCCGTCCGATCCGTCCGCGATAAAAGACAGACGATCCGTCTGATCCGTCCGCGATAAAAGACAGACGATCCGTCCGATCGGACCGATCAGCAATCGGATCGGTCCGATCCGTCTGATCCGTCCGATCCGTCCGCGATAAAAGACAGACGATCCGTCCGATCCGTCCGCGATAAAAGACAGACGATCCAACCGATCGGACCGATCAGCAATCGGATCGGTCCGATCCGTCTGATCCGTCCGATCCGTCCGCGATAAAAGACAGAAGATCCGTCGGCGAGAAAAGGCCGCGAGCGGCACAGGAGCCTCGGCGCTGAAACTTGATTTGAGCCCGGAAGCAGTGGATCGGCGATGGCGGCAGGTCGAGCAGCTGTGGCGCTTGTGCCTGTCGCAGGCCGCCGCCGGCGCAAGTCGCGACCTGGCGCAAAAACACCCGAAGAACCAGGCTCTGCAGCGAACCGCCCGCGCACTCGGCAACAACGCCACGCCAAAGGCGCTTGGCCGACACGCCGGCGAGGTGCAGGAACAAAGTGAGCTCTGACATGAGCAACGACCGACCATTGTTGAATGACAGGCGGCTATTGGTGGCGGCGGGTGACGACGCGGCTACGCAGCATCTGTCGTGGCCGAAGATGGTCCGCGCGAACGATGGCGCGCTGATACTGGCGTACAGCGCGGGCATCGGCCACAACAAAGGCGCGTCGGGGCTGGCGTGGTCGGTGTCGCGAGACGGCGGACGGAACTTTTCACCGCCGGCGCTGCTGTGCTATTTTCCGCGCGACGACGCGCGCTACCACGACGTGGGCAATATGGCCATGGGCGTCGGTGCCGATGGCGCGGTGATTCTCCTGGCAATGGCCTACCAAGGCGAGGTGGCCAGCACGGTCCTGGGCTGGCGCTCCACAGACTGCGGTCGGAACTGGCAGCGCTGCGATACGTCTGCACTCGCCGAGAATCGCACGGGGTCGGTATTCGGGCATGTCTTCGCAGTGCCGGGACGGGGTCTGGCCGTCAGCGGGCATTTCCGCGCGCCGCATACGCCTGGGATATGGCTGGCCTACTCGGCGGACAATGGCCGCAGCTGGGGGCCGCCGCAGACCGTCACGACCGAGCAATACTTCGAGCCGGTCTTTGTCCACGCCGGCGGTCGGCTGGTCGGGCTGGTGCGGGAGAATAAGGCCTGCGCGTACCATCAGTTCGTCAGCGATGACGGCGGCGCGACCTGGCAGTTCACCGCACGGGCGTTGCAAGGCGATGCCCACGCGGTACATCCAAGTCCGTTTCTGGTCGAAGACCCCGCACAGCCGGGACGCCTGCTGGCGTTGGTCTCGGAACGCGCACCGGCGCAACTCATCAGTCTGTGGACGGCAGCAAGCGACAGCCTGCAGTGGCGGCGGCTCGGCCTGGTGGTTGCGGGCGATGGCGACTGGACCTACCCGTGGATGACGCACCTCGGCGACAAGCAGTGGTTCCTGGCCTATTACCAGGGCGAGGGCGCCAAAACCGCACTGTATGGCGGCACTATCACTGTGCCGCGCTGATGCCTTTTGGATGACTGTGAAGTAATGGAGTGTATGTCATGGGTACGGTCCCGTCTGAGTGGCTGAATGAGTATGTCGGCTGTGTGCGGCGCTGCTTTGGCGATCGCGTGCTGTTCGTGGGCCTACAGGGCAGCCATGGCCGTGGTGAAGCCGGAAAAGACAGCGATATCGACCTGGTGCTGATCCTGGACCATGCCAGTGCTGACGACCTGCATGCCTACGACGCGGCAATCAGCGCTCTGCACCAACGCGAGAAAATCTGCGGATTCATATCCGGTCGGGACGAGCTGCGCTGCTGGAGTAAGGCCGACCTCTTTCAGTTCTACCACGACACCACACCGCTGATGGGCGACCTAGCGCCGCTGCTACCGGTCATATCCGCCGAAGATGTCCGCCAGGCCATTGTGTTCGGCGCTTGCACGATCTATCATCTCTGCGGGCATAATATCGTCCACGAGAAGTCACCGGATATCCTGCAGGGCCTGTATAAATCAGCGGTTTTTGTGATGCAAGCGCTTCATTTTCAACGTACGGGACGTTACCTCAAAACGCATCAAGAGCTGCTGGAGGCGCTGCCGGCCGATGAACGGATGCTGCTCACGACCTACTTGCAGGGCAAAAGCGCAGACAGCGCGGCGGCGATCTTCAACGCGGATTTTGCGACCTTGTCGTCGTCGCTCTTTGCGTGGTCAGGGCGGATCATTCGCGAATATGGTTCTTAGGCAGGCATGCTCGAGGTACCATGTTCGCAGAAAGATATTACCTGTGGCGGACGAATGATCGAGGTGGTGTTGGTGGTCGGGGTACTACTTCTGAAGTCGTTTTCCCACAGTGGCAAGGACCTTGATGACGTGGAGCACCTTCAGAGCCTCGGCGATGAAACTTGATTTGAGCCCGGAAGCCGTGGGTCGGCGGCTGCGGCAAGTCGAGCGACTGCGGCGCTACTGCCAGGGTGATAGCTGGGTTGACACCGTATTCATTGCGTCTCAGCAGTCGGCGTGGCGTAACCGGTTTGGACCGCGCTTTCCATCTGCTCGACTTCGTCGTCGCTGAGCATAGCGAAGAGGGAGGACCGCTTCCTTGCCGAGACCCTGCCGTTGTTCTGTAGGCACAAGCGTACAAAGAGGTCGATCATCTGGTCTGGTAGATCCGCAATGTCCTGGATCGCAGATTTGGTCCGGTCGTAGTTTTCGAGAAAGCTGAGCTCTTCGACCAGTTCAATGCCGACGCTTCGCTCGGCAAAGCGGAAGAGGGCCTCAGCCTGTGGCGTCATATCCATGTAGGCGTAGCTAGTGAGGACATCGTTTGTCACCGTCATTTTGCCCCGGCCATCCAACGTGTACTCGACAAGCTCCAGCAAAGGCTTTGAGAACGCCTCCAGTGACGCATCGTACGCCGCGCGGTCCTTGAGCATCGCTGCTGATACGGGAAGGACGATGCCTGCGGGGCTGAATCCACAACGAGCTAAGATATTGTGGATGAGGAAGCGGTGGATTCGGCCATTGCCATCCTCGAACGGGTGAATGAAGACGAGCCCATAGGCCACTGCTGCTGCATGGACTATTGGTGAAACACCGCCGCCTTCCATGGTCTTGTGGGCGTCAATCAGCCCGGCCATCAATTGCGGCACGGTCTCGGGGGTTGGGCATGCGTAATGCACTCGTTCCCGTTGCCGGGAAACGGTTTCACCCACGTAGTTTTGACTCGACCGGTAATCACTGTCACGGAAGCGTGGGTCGACAATCCGGTTCTGCAAGTCGACAAGTCTTTCCTTAACGCAGAAGTCCTCCTGTTCCGCCAACTGGAGGAGCGCGATGAAGCGCTCAGAGCGTGAAGAAGTGGGTGATATATGCTCAATCGCGAAGGACGACTTGGTTTCTTTCGTGTACAGATAACTCATCGCTCGCCGGAGCATCTCCGGCGAGTATCGTCCCATGACTTCCCGGCAGCGTTCTGCCAGGTTTGTTTCCTCGAATGCGCACAGCACGTTGGTTCGGCGAACCGTTGGGCAAAAGTTGCGATTGCCGAGGAGGTTGTTGTTCACGCGTTGACGCCGTACCTGAATCGCAGGCGCTAGGGTATAGTACTGGTCGGGCTCGAGGAGATCGACGTAGTTGCCCCGCTGCAAATCTGGCAGAGGAAGCCGGTTTCCCGACAGAAATTCGTACAGAAACCACACCCGGCGAGCGTACTTGCCCAGCGACTTTGACATGATATAGGAGACGATGTCCGCAGTAGCGGCAAGGGAAAACACTCCAGCCAGGATTCCCAGATTGACGCCGTCATACTTCAACGCAAACTCCAAATGGTCCCCAACTGAATCGCCGGGCCAATAGGAGGCGGGAAAGATATCAGTGACACTCGCGCTCGTTTTCTCAGTTCGGTGTGTGCCGGAGCTGGCTACATAGGAGATATGCCAATTGGGTATGACCTCAAGGCCATACCGTTTGACTAATTCGCTATATCCGGCGGCTCGTATGGATGGCTGATCTGTGCTTGTCATGTCATGCAAATTTCTCTGAGAAAGTTTATGGCG
>JAQWBY010000455.1 GCA_028706165.1 Lentisphaeria bacterium
ACCCCGGCAATTCGGCGCATGCCGACCTACTTCCACAAGCTCGTGCTCATGCAGCAGGCGCACGAAGAAGTCGTCTCCACGACCGTCCTGGCCAAGTACATGGGCCTGGAGCCCATCATCGTCCGCAAAGACTTTGAACTGACCGGCGTCAAAGGCCAGCCCGGCATCGGCTACAAAACTCACGAGCTCATCGAAGCCATCCGCAGCTACCTCGGCTGGGATGCCTGCAAAAAAGCCTGCCTGGTCGGCGCCGGTTCCCTCGGCAGCGCGCTACTCGGCTACCAGGAATTCAGCGAATACGGCATGCTTTTCACCGATGTCTTTGACGCCGATCCCGAAAAAATTGACACCCGCATCCACGGCCATCTCGTCCGCGACGTCCGCCAGATGACGCCGCGCCTGCGTCAGGCCCGGCCGGACATCGGCATTATCTGTGTGCCCGCCCAGCACGCACAAGCCGTAGTCGACGACATGATCGCCTGCGGCGTCCGCGCTTTTTGGAATTTCTCCAACCTCTGCCTGCAGGTGCCTCCCAACGTCGTCGTCCAGCGGGAAGTCATTGCTGGCGGCTTGGCGCTGCTGTCCATGAAGCTGAAAACACACGACATCATCTGAAGTAACCTCCAACCCGCAGCCAAGTCAGGCCCCGCGCCCGTCTATGAACAGCCTCATCATTAACGGTCCCGCCCGCGTCCAGGGCAGCATCCGCCTCAGCGGCAACAAGAACGCCGCATTGCCCATGATTGCCGCAGCCATGCTCTGCCCCGACGACGTCGTCCTCCACAACGTCCCGGACATCCTTGACGTACGCAACATGCTGGCCATCGCCCAGTCCCTCGGCGCCAGCGTGCATTATGAAAATGGCACCTTGCATATCAACAGCGCCCACGTCCGCCACGGCGATGTCCCCGAAAAGCTCTGCACCGCCATCCGCGCGTCGCTGCTTTTCGCCGGGCCACTCTGTGCGCGCTTCGGCAGCGCCACCCTCTTCGCGCCCGGTGGCGACGTCATCGGCCGGCGACGCCTTGACACCCATTGCTACGGCCTTAAAAAGCTCGGCATTCAGTCCCGCATGGAAAACAATCCCTACACCTTCTCACGCTCGGGCGCCCTCCACGGCTCCGACATGTTCCTGGACGAAGCCAGCGTCACCGCCACCGAGCACATCATGATGACCGCCTGCCTCGCCCCAGGCTCAACCATCATCCGCAACGCCGCCTGCGAACCCCATGTCACCCAGCTCGCTGACCTCCTCAACGCCATGGGCGCCAATATCTGCGGCATGGACACCAACCGGCTCAGCATCACGGGTGTCGACAAACTCCACGGTGCAGAAATCACTATCGCCGGTGACCACGTCGAAGCCGCCAGCTACCTCGCACTCTGCGCCGCCACCCGCGGCGAGCTCGAAATCCACGGCCGCATCGCCCCACACGACTACTGGATGACCCGCCGCGTCTTCGAACGCTTCGGCGCCAATTTCACCCTCAAGCCCGACTTCATCGCCATGAAAAACGCCGAGCTCAAAATCCGCCCCGACATTGGCAACGCCATCCCCGTCATCGCCGATGGCCCCTGGCCACAATTCCCCAGCGATATGCTCAGCGGCATGATCGCCATGGCCACCCAATGCCAGGGCACCGTGCTGTTCTTCGAAAAAATGTTCGAGAGTCGTATGTACTTCGTTGACAAGCTGATCGCCATGGGCGCCAACGCAGTCGCCTGCGACCCCCATCGCGTGGTCATCACCGGCCCGACCCGCCTGCACGGCGTCACCATGTCCAGCCCGGATATCCGCGCCGGCATGGCCATGGTCACCGCCGCCTGCTGCGCAAAGGGCCGCTCGGTCATCAATAACGCCGATGTCATCCAGCGCGGCTACGAAGACCTCACCGGCAAACTCCGCGCCATCGGCGTCGACCTCCAAGAACAGTAATTGCCATGACCGACGCCGCGCAAACCGCCTTGCTGAATTCACTCGCCGCCGCCGGCCTGCCTGGCGACATCATTGCCCGGCGACGCTGGGCCGACTGCTGCAGCCTGAAGGCCGGCATGGGCCACGTCGTCATCCTCACGCCGCGCAATCCCGCCGAGCTGGCGCAATCCCTCAGCGCCTGCCGGAGCATCGGTGTCGCCACCGCCACCCTTGGCGCCGGCAGCAACGCCGTCGGCAGCGATGACGACGACCACGCCGCGGTCATTATCCGCCTCGCCAAAAACGGCCCTTTCGCGGATATTACGCCACTGGGCGATGACCGTTACCGCGTCGGTGCCGCCGCATTGCTCGGCCCGGCGCTGACTGCGCTCGCGCGCCTGGGCGCGGGCGGCTTCGCCGGCCTGAGTGGCATCCCCGGCAGCATCGGCGGCGCCGCCGCCATGAACGCCGGCGCCAATGGCCAGGACTTCGGCCAGGCGGTCGTAGCCATGGAGGGCTTCGACCGCCGCGACGGCACGCCACAGGTACTGCCCTGTCAACCCGATGCGTGGTCCTATCGGCACTCACCACGACCAGACTGGCTGATCGTCACCAGCGTCACACTCAGCCTGCAGCCCGTCCACCCCACCGCCGAGCTCGCCCGCATTCACGCCGAACGCCAGCGCCGCCAACGCGTCACCCCCACCGGCGCCAGCGCCGGCAGCGTCTTCCTCAATCCAACACCGGAGCTCAGCGCCGGCAAGCTTATCGAAGGCGCCGGCTGTAAAGGCTGGTCGCGCGGACCATTCGCCGTCAGCGAACAACACGCAAACTGGATCGTCAACACCAGCCGACAGCCCGGCAGCGCCCAGGACTGCCGATCCCTCGTCGACGCTATCAAAAAACAGGTCCACGCCGTTCACGACCTGGACCTGCACACCGAATGGCGATTTTTCTAACCAAAATCATCCCCGATCCACGCCTATCTGCAGAGAGGGCGGAGGCTCAGGCCCATAAGCGTTAAGCAGTTCATTTTTTTCGATTTCCAATCCAAAGTTCCCCTTTTCAAAGCAACAAATACGGCCTAAAATATCTTTCCCGTAATTGGTCAGTAACCACCCCGGTGGGAAAAACCCCGGGGACAAGTTGCAGGAAACCCACGGCCCGCTGCCGCCCGGCCATTCGACCTTGATTTCCGCCGACCTTTGCCGAACAATACGAATGAACGTATGT
>JAQWBY010000083.1 GCA_028706165.1 Lentisphaeria bacterium
GCCAATCCCGACTACCAGCCCGACGCACAAGAGCCGCAGACGCCGCGGCAGAAGTCGCCAACCATTTACATTCAGGACATCTACGAGCAGGTAATCCGCATCCGCGAGGTCGAACGGCTGGCGCAGGTGCGAGTTTTTTTCAATCTGCGTGGGCCAGGTGTGACGACGCTGGTTGAGGTCAATGAGTTCTACACGAAGAAGTTTATGCAGGAGGAATCCCATCCCTTCAACGACGTCCGCGTCAGCGAAGTCCGGCGCGTGTACGACGTGAGCGAGTTGCAGGCGCAGGGCACGGAGCCGACCCTGCGCTATGACCGCGTGTGGACGCCCGGCGAGATGCTTGACTGGGCGCGGCGGGACAGTCTGCGGGTGCTGGCGCTGCATCTGTTGCTGCACCTTAACCGCTATCCGCTGTTTCTGGCCGAGACCTCCGCGCGCTATAGCAAGGACGGCGATGCGGCGGAAGCCCTGGAGCAGCTCAGCCGTTGTTATGTGCTTTGCCAAGGGCTGGATGTGGACACCGATTTGATCGTGCAGCTCAAGCAGGAACAGGCGCCGGCTGCGGCTGCCTATGAGGGCTGCCTGGCAAAGTTGCGCCAGCAGCGCGATGAGATCAGGGAACTGAAGCGAACCGTACCGCTGCAGCTGCTCAAGCAGACCAACGAGTTGCTCCGCCAACGCCGGCAAGCTGCCAATTAAGACTGACTCCAAAGTGGCTGCACCTTGCTCCGGCTGCATGTCATCTGACGCCCGGTGGCCGAGTTTTCCGACGCGTCATCCTGGATCAGTGGTAGGCTGAATCGCAGGCTCATGGGTGATCAGGTCCGGTAACGATGTCCTCCTGCTCATAATAGTATGAGTAGTCGATGCCCTTCATAAATGTTTCGCGGTCGTTGATTTTTGCCGTCAAGGCGTGTTGTAGCAGGTCTTTTATGGGCTTGGGATTCGATACACTTTTTCGCATGGCCGCCAGGTATTGATGTTTATTGACCTGGCTCCAATCTACGCATAGCTTAAGGTTTTTTTTTAGTATCAGGTCAAGCCAAATGCGCGTACTTCGGCCATTGCCTTCCAGAAAGGGGTGAGCAATGTTCATTTCCACATACTTGTCGGCTATTTGAGCGAAGGTGCTTTCAGGCATCGCTTCTATTTTATTCAGAGTTTCCGGCAAAAAGCGAGCGGCGGCAAATTGAAATCCGCTCTTGGTAATATTCAGGGTACGGATTTGACCGGCATACTCATAAAGTCCACCAAATAAATAAGCGTGAATTTGCTGCAAGCCCTTGACAGTGCCGACTTCAATGGTATTGAGCAGAGAACTGTTGAAAAGAGCATAAGCCTTGGATTTACTCTTGCCGTCGATGCTGTCAATGCTGTGAGCAAACCAGTCGATGAAGCGGTTGGCTTGCTTGCTGGGAAAACTTTTTGCCAGCTCAATAATACCATCGTAATCGAATGTATCGGTGATGTATTTTTTTCCGTCGGCGGCGGTTAATTTCAGTTGGTTAGTGCGACTAACCAACTGCGCGTTTTCTCTCTTGAGCTTAGTTTTCAGGTATTTCCAATAGTTTCGGTTTTTTGTGTAATCATCTTGGCCGCGCAAAACGCCGACAATATCCAGAACAGAAAACCACCATATGGCTTTTGCGTCATCCCACACGGCTCGGACCTCTCGGTCATCAAAAAAGCGAATTGATATTTTTCTCATTGCTACTGCCCATCGTCAATTACCTTCACTACCGTATACGGTGCGATCGGTGTGAAAACCTTCTTTACGGTGATTTTCTTTGGCACTCGTTGTGACACACGGCACGGCGGGGGCATATGGTGAGCGATTACAGGTCTCGTATTTGCGCCTAAATGCTCTTGGTGCAGGCGATGAATTGCCGCCGTCTCTTTCTTGTTCGCGCGCTTCATGCTGGTTGCGACTAATATACCCCGTGCACAGTTGCTGCGGACGAATGATCAGGCGGCCCGTGGTGGTGGATTGTAATCGGTCACCCATTGATAATGGCGGCCAAACCTGCAGCCGATATCAATCCCAGGTAAACAAGTGAGTTCCATTGCCCCTTTTACCCCAGTCAGCTTCGACGACTGGGGCAAAAGGGGGCGAGGAACACGAACATGGTAGCTGTTGTACCCAGGGTGGCGCACGCTTTCAGCGCTTCTGCCGCTTCGCGGCCAAGGAAACGGGCACGTTTGACTCAGCCAGAAGCTCTATGGCTCAATTCTCAATGGGTGAGCGATTACGGTGGATTAATGACTTGGCGTGTGGGCGCTGGTCACCTGGCCAGCGCTCAGAAAGAGGTGCCGACGCGGCCGAGGAATTTGCCGGTGCGGGTATCAATACGGATGCTGTCATCCTGTTCCATGTACTCCGGAACCTGGATGGACAGGCCGGTTTCCGTCGTGGCGGTTTTGCCACGGGCGGTGGCGCTTTGGCCCTTGATAGCTGGATCGCATTCGGCGAGGCGCTGCTCGACGACATCAGGGAGGCGTATACCCACCAAGCGTTCTTCAAGGATCATCCCCGAAACGCCTTCGAGATTTTCCACCAGGTAGTATTTGTCATCGCCGACAATTTCCTCGGCGAGAGGCATCTGCTCGTAGTTGTTGAGGTCCATGAAGACGTAGTCGCGGCCCTCTTTGTAGAGGAACTGGACTTCGCACTGGCGGAAGTCTGGTTCGCCGTAGTTATCTTCGCCTTTGCCGGTGAGGTCGGTTTTGTTTTGGGTGATGAGATTACGGCAGCGGACCTTATAGATGGTCGCGGCGCCGCGGGCGGACGGGGTGTGTTTTTCAACGTTTTCAATGACGTGTGGGGCGCCGTTGATGCTGATGACGCCGCCGGATTTGAACTGTTTAACGAGCATAGGCGTTCCTTGGAGGAGGCAGGAGATGCTGCTTGGGAAGGGGGATGCTGAAGTGGGATGTATTAGCGTAGTTCGACGCCGAGTTTATCGGCCAGGGCACTACGGATAGTTGTCTGCAGGGCGTTGACCTCGTCGTCGGTGAGCGTGCGTTCCTGATGGCGGAAAGTGACGGAGTAGGAGAGACTGCTGCGGCCTTTGCCCAGGACTTTTTCGTCGCTGAAGATATCGAAGAGCTCGATGCGGTCCACCAAGGGCAGCTGCAGGTTGCGGATAGTCGCGACAATGGTCTGGTGAGTGAGTCCGGCCGGAGCGACGAAGGAGATGTCCCTGCTGGTGGCAGGGAACTGAGCGATGGGGGTGTATACTGGTGGCGCGGCTTTGAGTTTGAGGAGGGCGTCCACGTCGATCAGGGCGATGAAAAGTGGGGCACGCAAACGGATGCCCTTGGTGAGGACGGTGGCGGCTTCGCCGAAAGTGGCGATGGTTTTGCCCTTGCTCGTCAAGGTGGCGCAGGCGCCGGGCTTGCAGGCGGGCGTTTCGGCGCTCTGCCAGCTGCAGTCTGTCAGGCGGCGTGCTTCCAGCCAGCTGGCCAGGATGCCCTTGAGGTCGTAGAAATCTACGGTGGCAGCCAAGTCGCTGCCGAAGCGCTCGGGGTGGCGTTTGCCGGTGATGGCTAGAGCCGCCTGGAGTCCTTCGCTGTAGCGGCCGTCGCTCTTGTGGAAGACCCGGCCGAGCTCGAAGAGTCGCAGGTTGTGCTCGTTGTGGGCGATGTTGTGGGCGACGACCTGCATCAGCCCGGGCAGCAGGGTTGGGCGCAGGAAAGCCGTGTCAATGCTGATGGGGTTGTCGACCTTGATGATGTCTTCCTCGCTGTAGGTCGTGCCCTGCAGGCACTGCGGCAGCGACCACATGCTGTAGTTGATGACCTCGTCCAAACCGAGCGCCTGGAATTCGCCGCGGATTTCCTCCAGCGGGAGAAAGCGGTCGTCTTTCATGGTGCCGCTGATTCTGGCGGCGACGGGCGCTTCGGGAATGGTGTCCAACCCGCTGATTTGGGCGACTTCTTCGATGAGGTCGTGCTCGGCGTGGAGGTCAAAGCGCCAGGCCGGGGCGCGGGCAGTGATGGTTTCGGCGTCCTGCATGAGGATGCTCAGACCGCGGCGTTCCAGGCAGGAGGCGATGGCCGTGGCGTCCAAGCTGATGCCCAGCAGGGCGTTGCAGCGTTGTACGCGCAGCGTGATTTCGGGGCATTGCCAGGGCTTGCCATAGCAGTCGATGATGCCATCGACCTGGTCGGCGCCGCAGAGTTCGCAGAGGAGGGTGGCGGCGCGGGCGCTGGCGGCGGCGGTGGTATCGGGGCTGACGCCCCGTTCGAAGCGATAGGAGCTGTCGGTAGCGATACCGAGGGTGCGTGAGCTGACGCGGATATTTGAGCGGTCGAAGGCGGCTGCTTCGAGAAGAACGGTGGTGGTCGTGTCGGAAATCATGCTATTCTCACCGCCCATGATGCCGGCGAGGGCTACGCCCTTGTCGCGGTCGGCGATGAGCAGATTATCGGTGCCGAGTTTGAGTTTGCTGCCGTCGAGAGTAGTGATTTCTTCGCCCTGTGTGGCGCGGCGGACGATGATTTCGCTGCCGGCGAGAGTGGTGAGGTCGAAAGCGTGGAGGGGCTGGCCGTATTCGAGCATGACGTAGTTGGTGATGTCAACCACGTTATTGACTGCGCGGAGGCCAACGGCTTCGAGATGCTTGACCATCCAGTCTGGTGAGGGGCCGACCTTGACGTTTTTGAAGACGCGGGCGATGTAGCGTGGGCAGAGAACGCTGTCCAGCACGCTCACTTTGGCGCAGTCGTGGACCGAGCAGTTTGGCAGACTGCGGATTGCCGGCGCGGGGAGGCGCAGCGGCAGCTGGGCGACGGCGGCAATCTCGCGGGCGATGCCCACGTGGGAGAGCCAGTCTGGGCGGTTTGGCGTGACTTCCCAGTCGATGACGGCGTCCTGTTCGACGATGTCTGTCAGGGGAATGCCCAGCGGCGTATCGGGGGGGAGGATCATCAAGCCGCTGTGGTCGTCGCTCAAGCCCAGTTCGCGGGCGGAGCAGAGCATGCCGTTGGATTCGACGCCGCGGATTTTTGCCTTCTTGATCTGGAAATCGCCGAATTGGGTGCCGATGGTGGCCAGCGGGACCTTTTGGCCGGCATCGCAGTTGGGGGCGCCACAGACGATTTGCAGCGGGGCGCCTTGGCCGGCGTTCACGCTACAGATGCTCAGGTGGTCCGAGTTGGCGTGGGGGGAGCGCGAAAGAATTTCGGCGACAATGACGCCGGCGGGGATCTGGCCGGTAAATTCGATACCTTCGACTTCCAGTCCGGCGGCGGTCAGGCGTGCGGCCAGTTCTTTGGGGGGCCAGGGAATGTCGATGTAGTTGCGGAGCCAATTGACAGATGTTTTCATAGCAGGATCATCCAAGCTGATGGGGAACGGGGGCTGGTGAAATGTTGAGAACGCCGGTTGGTGACGACGTCTGGCTGCCGTTTAGCGGGGGAACCAGCGGTAGGGCAGGGGTTTCTGGCCGGTGTTGATATAATATAGGACGCCGACAATCATAAAGATCACTGCCGCTAGAACTTCGCCGGCGATGATGCCGACCATGAGTGGCCGCAGTACTTTCGCCATGCGCACGCCGCCAAAGCGGATTGCTGATTTTTTGATCATCCAGCCAATGAAGAACGAGTGGCAGGTCATCTGCATCGGGTAGGTCGCCCAGAGGAGGAACATCACGGGATGCAGGGGCCATTTGGGGACTCGCAAACGCAGGAAGCTGAAGAAGAAAACGGCGACAATGCCGAAGATGAACGCGCCGAGGAAATTTTCCTTTGGGGCGACCCGGGCCAGGCGCTGCCACCATGGCATGTCCAGTGCCTCTTCCAGGCTGCCGATGGCTTGGAGTTGCATGACTTCCGGCAGGGCTGAGCGGAAGGCCATGGTTGGCAGTCGTTTATAGGGCCAGTCCATGTTGGTCGGCGCGCCGAATTCATAGACGGCCACCAGCAGGACCAGCAGGCCGATGATGCAGGCCACAGCGTACATCAGCGTGGTCAGCGAAGCGACCTTGGCGGGGCGGATGCGCGCGCGGTCGGCCAACCTCAGACCGTTGGTCAGATAGGGCATGAGCGCCTGGCATTGATCAATGCACAGCATGATGCAGACCAGGCCGCAAATGACTTGCGCCGACGGCGGGAAGGCGAAGCTGCCGAGGCCGGCCGTAAGTAGCCCGAAAGTCGTCCAGCGGGGCTGGACGAAGAACAGGCCAGTTTCGGCGCTGATGCGCGAAACGACCACGAAGGAGAGGAGCATTAACCCGATGGTGATGATCGCGTAGGGCAACTCCAAGCCTAGTCGCCAGACCAGGTAGGTCATGATGACGAAGGCCAGGATGAGGATGCGCATTGCCCAGATGTAGGAGCGGTTTTCCTGGTCCTTGGCGACGGCGCCGGGGCTGAAGGCGGCTTTGAGCAGATGAGTGTAGAAATGCCTGCCGGTGTACATGAGCATGACGAACATGGCGATGTAGGCGCCCGCGCGCTGCCAGCCCTGCCAGCCGCCGACCCAGTCGGTGGACAGATTCATGCCGATGCTCACCATGGGCAGCGCCACAAACACCCAGCAGAGTTGGGATATGCCCAGCGTCAACGATATTTCCGTGCTGAGGAAGAAGGCGAAGGCTACGACCAGCGGGAAGAAGGACAGGTTGAGCAGGGGCGATCCGTAGGGTACGCGGAAGAGTTCGGGCCAGACCTTGGCAAAGGGAGCCAAGCTCCAGTTTAGCCGCACGGGGATGTAGTAATCCGGATACCACACGCAGAGTCCGTTGTTGATGCGGATGACCAGCAGCAGGATGAACCCCAGCCAGAAGAGCTTGCTTTTGGCGATGATCGGCAGGAGGTCGCCGGGCTTGCGTTCAATGAGGCTGTCATTGAATTCGGCGATGGGAAAACTGAGGAATTCGTGAGCAGCCCATTGTTTATAGGTGATTAGCGCCAGACACACCGACGCGAGAGCGCTGAGCAGAACCAGAGGCACCCAGGTGAATAGCGGCGGCGCCCACGCTGTCCATGGTACGCGTTGCCATTTTTGCCGCAGTGAGGTGATGATGTTTGGTGCTGCAGCGATGCCCCGAGGGGCGCCCATGATATAGGTGCCCACCACCCGGTCGTAGTTGTCTTCGTTGACATCGACCAGCGCATTTTTGGGCGCGTAGCCGAGGATGTTATTTTCTTGCCAGCCAGGGGTGACGCGGTTCCAATGGTAGGGCATCACCATGGTATGCGTGAATTGCTCAAAGAGACCGCGACCGGGTATGCTGCAGGCGGCACTGCAGAGAACGACAATCAGGGCCAGTTCGCCGGTGGTCAGCGCCAGCCGGGGGCGCAGGGCTGCCAGCAGGGGATTGATGACCAGCACAAATAGGCATAGCGACCCCACGACGATGATGGGAATCAACTGCCCATTGGTGAAACTCTCCAGAGACAGCACGCAGTCGTTGATGTAACCGCCGGCGGCAATGAAAATCGCTCCAAGAAAGGCCAGAATAATGCCGCGTACTGTCATGATATGGAAGTACCTGTAGTTGTGTTCGGTTGATGAAGAAACAGTGCGTACGGTCGCTAAGGACCGCTGTTGAGCACAAAACTCCCTGGTGATACCGACGGGGAGAACGGGGAAAACCATAAAATAACGGCTTAAAGGCTCCTAGTCAATGACTACCTGATCGAGATCGGCTTCCGCTGCGGGAAACTGCGGCTTCATGTCTCGCAGGGTATCCAGGATGATCTGGCTGACGACGGCGTTACGATACCATTTTTTGTTGGCGGGAATGACGTACCAGGGCGCGTTGGCGGGTGAACAGCGCTTCAGAACTTGTTCGTAGGCGTCTTCGTAGTCGTCCCACAGTGCGCGCTCGGCTAGGTCGCCGCGGCTGAATTTCCAGTTTTTCTCGGTGGTTTGCAGGCGACTGAGGAGGCGCTCGCGCTGTTCTTCCTTGCTGATGCAGAGGTGGAATTTGATGATGCGGACATGGTTCTCGTTCAGGTACGTCTCGAAGTCATTGATTTGGCGGTAGCGCTGTTTGATGACGTTCTTGGGTGCCAGTTCTCGCACCTTGGCGATAAGCACGTCTTCGTAGTGCGAGCGGTTGAAGATGCCGATCATGCCCTTGGCGGGCACCGCCAGGTGTACCCGCCACAGGTAATCGTGTGTGAGTTCCTGGCCGCATGGCGCTTTGAAGTTGCTGACGTGCACGCCCTGGGGATTGAGCGGGCCGAACACGGCGCGGATGGTGCCGTCCTTGCCGCCGGTGTCCATGGCTTGGAGGACGACCAGCAGCGTCTGCTTGCCTTCCGCGTAAAGTCGTTCCTGCAGGTCATTGATTTTTAGGACATTTTTGTTAAGTAGAGCCAGGGCTTCCTCCTTGCTGGCCAAACCGGGTGTGCTGTCGGGACGGAAGCGGCGGTAGGACACTTTTTGCTCTTCGCGGATTTGGAACTGCTGGCGCCATTCACGGGCGGCATTTTTATCTGACATTGCGTCCTCCATGGGGTGGTGGTTGCTGCGGCAGCCTTGTCGCAGCTGGTGTGAAGTCTGTGGCTAATTTACATGGACAATGACGTCCTGCGCCAGGCATTGATGGTCATTTGCGGCACATTGGCGTTATAGGATCCGTGTTCTCGACTGGTGCCGGGATGCATGTGCATCCTGGGCCTCTTAAGCCGGGCAGCGGCCAAGGCATCCGTGCCGGGGCCGGCGTTGGCTGCCGGGTATATTTACGCAGTGGACTCGTGGAAAGACACGGCGCTGTCTTGCCGGGGTGCTTTTTTCGGTTATATTTGGGCCGTTTCGTCTCATTGAGGGAACGTGGTAATTTACTGCGTCCATTAGCAACCGGAAATAAGAACAACAGCAAAGAGGTGCAGCATGGCGGCGAAAGTTGACAAGGAAAAATGCGTTGGTTGTGAGAGTTGCGTGGGCGAATGCCCGGTCGAATGCATCAAGATGGTCGACGGCAAAGCCGTTGTGAATGAGGAAGAATGCGTCAGCTGCGGCGCCTGCAAGGACGCTTGCCCCGCCGAGGCCATTGAGATCAAATAAACCCGACCTCATAACGCGATGCGATCAGTAAGCCCCGTTCGGCACGACTGCCGGATGGGGCTTTTGCATTTGAGTTACTGAAAGCAGTCCACTGCCGTTATAGCATCGTCTGCTGCAGGAATGTCGGCGATTGGGTCACCCCTGCTGGTTGGGGATAGCTTCGCTCAGCATGGCGTTTTCGGCATGGAAGTCGGTGCTGAGTTGCAGCAGGCGGGCGATCAGCGAGGGGTACGAGAAGCCGGACAGCTGCATGAGTTTGGGGAACATGCTGATTTTGGTGAAGCCAGGGATGGTGTTGAGTTCGTTGAGCACCCAGCTCCCGTCCGGCTTGAAGAAGAAATCGACGCGGGCCATGCCGGAACAGCCGAGGATCTGGTAGGCACGGCAGGCCAGTGCCTGGACCTGGGCTATCTGGTCAGGCGTTAGCTCGGCGGGGGTCTGCAAGGACGCACCGTCAGCCAGCAGGTACTTGGCTGCGTAGGAGTAGAACTCGGTGTGGGGGATGATTTCACCGGGGATGGCGCAGAAAGGCTCGGCGTTGCCAAGCACGGCGCACTCGATTTCTCGGCCCTGGACGTACTCTTCGATGATCACTTTCCGGTCATAGCGGAAGGCGTCGGCGACGGCGGCAGCCAGGGCGGCGGTGGACTTGACCTTGGCGACACCGACGGACGAGCCGGTGTGGGCGGGCTTGACGAAGAGCGGCAGGCCCAGGGTGGCAACGATCTCCTCCGCTTGCAAGCTGCCGTTGCTGTTGCGGAGGACCACCGATCGGGCTACGCCGATACCGTTGGCCGCGAGCAGCTGCTTGGTCGTGTCCTTGTCCATGCAGGCGGCGGAGCTGCTGACATCGCAACCGACGCAGGGGCAGGAGAGCATTTGACAGAGGCCCTGCATGGCGCCATCTTCGCCGTTGGCACCGTGCAGAACGGGGAAGAGGATGTCAAAGGGATGCCGTTTGCCGCTGTGGAGTTCCAGGAGGGCCGGGCCGTCGGTGCTGCGCACGGGGAAAACGGGTATGCCTGATGGTGCCAGGGCAATCTTTGTTGGGTCATCGGCGTTGACGCAGAAGTGACCATCGGGGTAGAGATGCCAAAGGCCCCGTTTGTCAATGCCGGTTATCAGCGGGGTGTACTTGTCTCGTGGCAAGGCGTCGGTGACATTTTTGGCGGAGAGCAGTGACACTTCGTGTTCGGTGGATTGACCGCCGCAGGCCACGCAGACAATACGTTGACTCATCTTGTTTAGTCCTTTTTCAGAGGCGAGGAAGACATCCAGATCGGGAAAGGGTACCGGCTCGGGCAGCCATCGGGGAAGTAGATGGCTATGGTTTGTTCGTTGTGCTGCGGGGCAAACGGTTGCAGCTGAAAACGACAGGACTCGGCGGCGGCGCCGTCCTTCTGGCCAACGCGCTGGCCGTTGAAGAAGAGCGCGCAGCGGCCAGGCAGGGCCAGGAAGTTGATGTAGGCGGTGACCTCACTGTGATTTTCCGGCAGAGCCATGGTCTGGATGAGCCAGCATGCCTGGTTGGTTGCAGGGCTGTCTGCAGGTGTTGGGCCCGCGCTCAGGTGCAGGAGTCGCGAGGTCGCGCTGCGCCAGTCGTCGATCAGGCGTTTGTCCCAGCTCTGCTGCAGGCCGAGACGGGCGGAATCAGTGGCCAGCAGCCAGATGGCGGGGAGGGGCAACGTCGGCTCGGCGGCAGCAAAGAGGGCGGCCCAGTTTTCGGCGGCCCAGTCGCCAGCGGCTTTTTCATCGCTGCGCAGGGCTGCGAGGTAGCTGGGGTGGGTCTTGAGCAGCACATCGCGGACTTGGCGCAAACGGCTTATTGTGGTCAGGCAGTCGCGGGCGGACAGGGAGCTGCCCTGGAGCTCATCACGAGCCAGTGCGGCGTCCAGAAGCAGCTTCATGTGTTGGTGCTGCAGAATGACGGTTTCCAGATTCAGTTTCTGTGTGGGACTGAGCTGCGGCGTTGTGGCCAAAGCTTGCATCAGCTGCTTTTCCGTCGTGGCAAAAAACTCTGTTTTGAGGAGTGCCTTGATGCTGTTCAAGCGCTTGCTTGCGGGAGCCTGGAGCAGCTCGTCGAGAACCTTTCGCCGTTGGCGGGAAGGGACGAGGCTTAGCCATTGCTCGCGGTAGGCGTTGATGGCGGCAGCGGCGGGCCCGTAGCAGTCGTCATTGCCAAGGAAGCCATCTGCTGGCTGCAGCGCCAGCGCCAGCGGGAAGGGCGGCAGCTGCAGGAGCTCCTGGGGTGGCACGGCATCATCGCTGCTCAGACATTGCCATTGACCGAGTGATGTGCGGGGATCAATCGGAGGAGTCGTTACGCAGGCTGGGGTGGTAAAAACGACAAGCACGAGGGCGAGCCAGGCAATGTATTTTAGCATGGTGAACAATCCCAATGTCTGCGTCGCTCGGGTTGCCGTCGTGGCGATAATACACCAGGCGCGATGCTCATGGCTGAGTCTGTTTATGGAATCAGCAAGGCGAATGAGAGATGCGTTGTGTGAGGTAAGCGGGAAACGCCGGTGAATATAATCATCCGCAGGGAAAGCAAAAGCCGGGCAGATGTTTTTCCGTGGTGTCTTCCTGCGCAGCGGCTTTGGTTGTGCTAGGCGATGCAAGCGGCGGCGAGGCTATTTTTGCAGCCTGAATTACCAGAAAATGAACTTTTTTGTGACTTTTTGTGAAAAAAGTGCAAAAAAAATTGGAATACAGTTTGCAAAGCCCTATGTGACCGCTGTACTGTATGGCTAGCTACGTGTTGGCTAGCCTCAATTGGGTGGGCGCAATGGTGGCGTCCAATGGGTACATCACAGCAACGAGAAGGAAAAAAAGAATGAAAGACACATTCTACGATGTGAAGCTCCGCAAAAAGGTTGAGGCCGAGGTTACGGAAAAAGTCAAGTATGACAATGGCCGTCATGCCCTCAAAGCCAAAACCAAAGATGGCCGCAATCTGACCAAGTTTGTGAATGCCGAAGCCTACGCCAAGGCCAATGTCGGCTGCTGTGGCAGCAAGGCAAGTGCCGGCTGCTGCGGTGCCAAAGCCAGCAAGAAGAAGTAAACCACGGCTGATTTTCAGTCTGTCAAAGGGGCCGCTCGCATGAGCGGCCCTTTTTTTGTTCAAGGGCTGTGCTACTGGGAAGCATTGGTGGCTAGCGCGACACGGCGTCAGGCAAGTGTTAGCACGACACCGTGCGGGTGTCGCGCTGCCGCTAGGGGGTGTTTGGCCGTGGTCCGGGGAAGAGTCCTGCGCCAGCGATGGGGTGGCACACCAAGATGGCCGGCGGCAGTTGACGGGGAGCATAGTAGCGCGAGATCATCTCGCGTTTGACGTTTTCGACGGCATCGCGTTTGGCCAGGATCATCATGCAGCCGCCCAGGCCCGCGCCGGCCAGCTGGGCGCCATAGACGCCAGGGACGCTTTGCGCGATGTCCACCATTTCATCAATGGCGGCCAGGCTGCAGGCATAGGCTCCTGGCTGGTAGCGCAACTGGGCGGCCATGACCCGCTCGGGTTCGCCGCTGCTGAGGTCGTCCATGAGCTGGAGAAGGCTGCTGTTGTCAACGGGTGAGGAGTAAGGGCGGGCCACGCCGTTTTGGTCGAAACTGACCACACGATCGCCGTCATGGGAGCAGCGCATCAGGCGACCGATTTCGTCGACGTCGCCCTTTCTGAGCAAATCGGCGTAAGCGCGCGAGCGTTCGGCCTCGGCCAAACCGAACATGGCGACGCCGCGCAGTGGATAGCTGGTATTTTCACCGAGGCCCTGGTGTCCGGCCCAGAACGCGCTGAGATCAGTGTCAGGGAGGAGTCTGGCAATATCGGCGCGGGTTGCCTGCTCGGGCAAACAGAGGAGGATGCGGTATATCCATGCAGGCGGTACTCCGAGAGTCCGGGCATTGACGTCCCGGAGATGGTGGAGGAGATGACGGTACTGGGGGAACTGGCGGCAGATTATGCGGAAGGCAAGGCGGTAGCAGGCGATGCGATGATTGAACTGGTCCTTGGCGCCATTGGCCTTGCAGGCTTTGAGGCCGGAATCGCAGACGAGCATACTCAAGTCGGCGGGGAATGGCACGATGTCTTCCACGCCAA
>JAQWBY010000084.1 GCA_028706165.1 Lentisphaeria bacterium
AAATGCTTGACGTGCTGGTCGTCCACAGTGGTGACCTGACGGAGCCCCTGGCCGTCGACGCCGACTTCCATGATGTGCCGGCCATTACCGTAGAGAATCTTCTGCGCGTCGAAATCAAGATCGTAGTCCGAGATGCGGCCGGCGTCATGCAGCAGCGTGAGCTCGCCATCGGGCCGCGGCGGCGACAGCGTCATGAATTTCTTGCCCAGGAAATTAGCGCCGCCCCAGTTGCTGGCGAAGTGGAAGCCCTCGGCGACGACGATGAGTTTGTCGAAGCGGAGAAGCGGGTTATCGAGGAGGACATTTTGGGCGAGCTGGTCGAGTTCCTGTTTGTAGGCGACGATAGCGGGCAGGGCGCGTTCTTTGTCGGCGAGGGTTTGTCGCCAGAGAGCCATGGAGCGTTCTTTGTGGGCGGCGATGGCTGCGAGATGGTCGTTGCCGCGGGGATAGTCGTTGGCGAAGGTGGCGATCTGGTCTGCGACGGCCAGGCGCATGGATTCGATTTGGCGGGCGGCGGCGACCATTTCGGCGAGAGCGATGGCCTGTCGGTAGCGGTCGCGGTCGGTGGGCCAGGCGTAGGGCGCGTCGTTGTTTTGCAGTTCGGTGGCCAGCGCGTCAACGGCTGGCCGGGCCTGGATGGCGATCATGGGTTCGGCGACGGCGAGTTCGTCGGCGAGTGCCGCTAGGCGTTTGCCGGCCATGGCGCGGTAGCGACTGGCTAGCCAGAGCGGTTCCAGCCCGGGGGGCCATTCGTTGGGCAGCCAGCGGATTTGGGCCATGTGGAGATCACGGTTGGTCAGCCATATCTGGTCGAATTCCTCGCAATTGAGCAGCAGCGTGCTGAGGGGGTCGTTGAATTCGCGGCGCACCTGATTGAACACGGCGCGGCGGCGGCCGATGCGCTGGTCACGGTTGCCGGCGCTGGGGCGGCTGTTGACCATGGCCTGCGGCTGGAAGTAGAAGGGACAGCGGCCGGCGTCGTCGGCGCGGAGTTTGATCAAAAGTTCGGAGCTGCCTTTTTTGCCCTTCAGGTCCCAGGTCTGCAGGGTCAGGGCGCGGTCGCCCTGACAGCTGGCGCCGGAGGCGGCGAAGCGCGCCTGGCCGGACTGCATGGCGATGTGGGCGCTGAGCGGGAAGTCGCTGTTGAAATTTTTGCTGCAGGCCACGCTGCGGCGGAGGAAGAGGGCGGAGCCGGGTTTGAGCGCTAAGGCCTGGCCGAGATCGCGGCCCTGGCCGTCGGCGAGTTCGGGGCAGGGGCGCCAGTCGGGACTGTCGCCGGGGATGGCTGACAGCTGCGCCTGGGGGCTGTCGGCGGGGTAGGGCCCGGCGAGCTGCCAGGGTCCGAAGTCCGCACCGTGTTCGAGCATGAGAATGTCGTCGAACTGCTTTTCCCAGGCCGTTAGCGCTTCGCGAGTGGCCAGGAGCGTGTCGTCCCAGGTGTCACGGTGGATGAATGGCGGGGCCTTCGGGATTTCTTTGAGCTTGGCGCGGCGGGCGAGCACTTCGGGACTGGGTTTGATCTCGTCAGCGGGCGCGCCCCAGACTTCGAGCTCGATGCCGGCGGTCCAGCTTTCGGGCTTGTTGCTGCGGGCGGGGTGGCCGGCCTTGACATTGTAGGTGCGCCAGATGCGGAATTCGACCCAATCGGCCTTGGCGATCAGCGGCGAGCCGTCGGGATTGGCAAAGACGCTGAGGAAGCCGCCGGCGTCGGGACCGATGACCTTGTCGCCGGTGCTGAGGGCGGCGTTGGCCGGGAAGTTGGGGCGTTTACCGGGGCTGCCGCTGTTATCGGCGAAGCGCACTTCGTAGTCCTGGTTGGCGCGGGTGTCGATGTTGTAGGTGTAGAAGCCGACGGCGTGAATGGGCGTGGCCTTGCCGAGGTATACGGCGTAGACAGACGGCTGGCCGCCAATGCCGACGCGGCCTTCGGCGCCGCGGGCGCCGGCGTCGCCATCGGCGAGCTCCTGGATGCGGCGGCCGCCATCGCCGACGACGTAGGCCTCTGGCCTGGCGGCGAGATTGCGCGGATTGCGTTCGCTGAGCCGCGTGGTGAAGTCCGCGAAGCCCTCGGGGCTATTGGGCCAGGCTTGGGTCGTGAGCTCGGCGGCGACGGCGTTCCGGGCCGGCAGCAGCAGCGCCAGGAGCACGAGAAACGCGGGCAGGGCGTGGTGGCGGCGAATCGTGGTTCTGGACGGGTCGTTCGTGGGTTTGCTCATGGTAGGTTCTCCCTTCCCAGTTACTGGCGCGTGAAGAACAGCAGGAAGATGCTGCCGGCGGCGCGGATATCCATGCTGAAACCCTGTTGTTCAATGGCGCTGGCGGCCTGCTGGAGGTTACTGCGGCCGGGATCGGCCAGGATGAAGGTGCCGCCGGGCGCACAGAGTTGCCAGGCGCAAGATGCCAGTGGCGCGATCATTTGCTTTTCGTAGATCAGGTCGCTGCCGATAACGAGGTCGAAGGGCTGGGGTAGATCGGGCTGCCGCCAGTCCAGCCGGTGGTAGGCGATGCTGTCCAGACCGTTGAGACGGGCGTTGTTGAGGAAGAACGCCTCGTTGTCCGGGTGAAAATCGCTGGCGGTGACGCTGGCGGCGCCGAGTTTGGCGGCGGTCATGGCGGGCAGCCCTAGGCCGCAGCCGAGTTCGAGTACTCGCTTGCCCCGGCAGAGTGCTGGGTGGTCGGCTAGGCAGCGCGCCAGGGCCTGCGCGGACTCCCACAGGCGGGTGAAGTAGGGAATCATGTCGGTGTCTGCCGGCGACGTGCGGATGTAGTGATCAAGGGCTTCGTCGAGGTCCTTGATCATACAGAGCCGGAACGTCAGGTCGGCGACGTGGACATTTTCGACCTGGTAGGAGAAGATCGGCTGCTGGCTGGTGCTGCTGGTGGCCATGTGGTGGCGATTCAGGCGAGGATGCGGTCAATGCGGGCGAGTTCGTCGTTGCTGAAAGCGAGATTCTGGAGGGCGCCGACGCAGTCCTCGATCTGGCTGGGGCGGCTGGCGCCGACGAGCGCGGAGGTCATCTGGGGGTGCCGGAGGACCCACGCCAGGGCCATCTGCGCCAGGGTCTGGCCACGCTGTTGGGCCAGGTCGTTGAGCAGGCGGACTTTGGCGATCTTGTCTTCCGTGACTTGCTCGACCTTGAGGAAGCCCGTCGGGCGGGCGGCCCGGGACTCTTCCGGAATGCCCTGGAGGTACTTGGCGGTGAGGACGCCTTGGGCCAGCGGCGAGAAGGCTATGCAGCCCATGCCTTCGCTCGCCAGCGTCGGCAGCAGGCCATTTTCAATGCGGCGGTTGAACATGCTGTACGATGGCTGCATGATGAGACAGGGCGTGCCCAGTTGCCGCAGAATGCGCGCGGCGGCGGCGGCTTGTTCGGGCTCGTAGTAGTTGGAGATGCCGGCGTAGAGCGCCCGGCCGGAGCGCACGATGTAGTCCAAGGCGCCCATGGTTTCTTCGAGCGGCGTGTCAGGATCGGGGCGGTGGTGGTAGAAGATATCGACGTAGTTGATGCCGAGGCGCTTCAGGCTCTGGTCGCAGCTGGCGACGAGGTATTTGCGGCTGCCCATGTCGCCGTAGGGCCCCGGCCACATGCTGTAGCCGGCCTTGCTGGAGATGACCATCTCGTCGCGATAGGCGCCCAGTTCGTGCTTGAGAATGCGGCCGAAGGTCTCTTCGGCGCTGCCGCCGGGCGGTCCATAGTTGTTGGCCAGATCAAAATGGGTAATGCCCAGATTGAACGCTGTCAGGGTCATCTCCAGTGCGTTGGCGTAGTTGTCAACATGGCCGAAGTTGTGCCAGAGGCCCACGGAGATGGCCGGGAGTTTCAGGCCGGAACGGCCACAGCGGCGATAGGTCATTGATGCGTAGCGATTGGAGAGGGCAATGGCCATAATGTGTTCCCTTTTGCAGAGGTGAAGGAGTCGGGCTGCCGCGGCAACGTTAAAACATCACAATATAAAAGCCGGGGCAGCCATAAGCAATGCTTCCGGGCCAAATTGCCCCGCGAACAAGTCGGGCTATGTTAGCGGGCTGTTGTTAAGGCGCTTTGCTTTTCGGGCGAGACTTCCGGCGTTATTCGTTGTTACTGGGCAGTGACCCTCATGGGCGATCATAAAAGTATCAATCCACTAACAATTCGTTATCTGCTTGAAGACGATACAGTTGGCCAGGAAGTGCGCGCCTTTGATCTTCTTGCCGGTTTGTCTTCGCGGCGCTTGGCCTGCGACCGGCGGGTTCGTCCGCTGAGCGGTGGTGACTGGCGGAGCCTAGCGGCGGATCCGGAACTCGGGCCGGCGGCGCGGGTGGTCATGGCTGACACGCGCCGGCACTGGTCTTCGCGCGGGCGGTTATTCGGCATGCTCCGCGCGAGCATGCCCTTGTTTTTTCCCTTGGCATTGCTGCTGTTGATGTGGTATCTGCAGGTGCCGCTGTCGCGTTTTCTGGCGTCGTGGCGGATCTTGCTGCCGGCGATACTCGGTCAGTTTATCGGGTTGGCCTGTCTGTATCATTTTTGGTCGGGATACTTGCCGGGCCACGGCCGTCGCGGCGCGTCTTTCTGGCTCATGCTGCCCTATGTGAATGTGGTGGCGTTGTGGGTGTATTATCGCGGCTTGTTGCGTCGTCTGCCAGAGCGCAGACGGGCGCTTCCCAACGCCGCGCTGGTTATATGTTGCGCCGTTTTGTTGTTTTTCTACGGCGTTGTCTTGCTGGCGCCGTCGCATGCCGGCGGTGGCACCTGGGTGGCGACGACGAATGCCATCTTGGTCATCAGCATTCTATGTTTCAATCTGCTTCTCGGTCTGCTGGTAGCTGGCCGGGCCTGGGAGCTTGACGAGGCCGCGTCGTTGCCTGTCTGGCCTTTGCAGGCTGGCGACGAGGATGCGCCGATGACCCACGCCTGGCATGCAGTCATTGGCCGGCGTTTGGGCTACCGCACTCTTGCCGTCGTCTGCGCCATGCCATTGTTTCTGCTGTTGCTGCTTGGGCCGACGTGGTACAGCGGGATGCAACGCTGGCGGCGCCTGCGTGAACAGTACGCGCATCTCCCCCTGGACATGCAGGGCTTTGCGGCTTTGCCGTTGCCAGAAGAACCGCACGCTGGTCTGCGGCTGTTGCGCATCGGCATACCGGATTTCGATCTGGGGCTGGCCAACCACCATTTTGTCCTCCACGCGGATATCATCCGTAGCGCCGATCCGCAGTGGCTGGAAAATGCCAAGACGCGCTATGACCGCTACGCGCCGCGTTTTCTCAATTTCCGGGCCTTGTTGCGGGAGGCGCCGCATCTGGGCTTGCTGCGGCCGCAGCTGGGGGTTGTCCGCCAGGGGCGCGACAGCGTGGAGCTGGCCATCAGTAAATCACGGGAGTATGGCAAGTGGCGACTTTTCGCCTTTCGCTTCGCCGAGCCGCTGGGCATGCCTGAGGAAGGCCGCGCCGAGCTGCTGTGGGAAGACTTCAAGCGCATCAGTGACTATGAGCAGGACGACCTCATCCGGCCTCTGGCAGTGGCGACGGCGATGTACTCGCGGCGCTTGTCGCTGCTACAGGCTGTTCTGCCCATGACGCCCGAGGAACAGTTGCCGGCATTGCTCCAGGAATTGTCGGCAGACGAAGGGCGCATTGGTCACGCGGCACGTTGGCAATGTCTGGCGGAAAATGCGTTGTTTGCTGATTTGTACAACGCTTTGGCACGCGCCGGGTGGGAAAAGGCGTCGCTGTTTGGGCTGGATCACGGCGCGCGCGCCGAGCAGTTTTCTTATTATGCCCGGCTGATGGACTTGCTAGACCGTGACCTGCACGTGTCCAAGAACGACATTGCGGCGTCGCAGCAGCGCGCAGCGCAATATGGCGGACTGCATTTCAGCCTGGCCCAGCAGTCGGCTGGTTTCATGGAGATGGCCCGGCAGACGGCGCGGGCGCGGCTGGATAATCGCCTGGCCCACGTTGCCGTCGCCATTGAGCGCTATCGGCGCCGGCATGGCGCGCTGCCGGAGAGTCTGGCCGCGCTGCCGAAAGAACTGCTCGCTGAACTGCCGCGCAATCCCTTCGATGGTACTGAGCTGCGCTATGAGCAGGGGACCATTCCGGTGACGGTGCTGGACGTGCAGGCGGGCGACAAGGGCGTCCGCGCCATGCCCAGCCGGGAGTTGCTGCCCGGTGCGCGCCTGTGGGCACTGGACGACGATGGCGCGGAACATATCATCAAATTCTTTTGACGGCGCGTGCCGTCGTGGATATTGTCGGCCAGGGTGTAGATAAGGTCATTTCAGCAGGAAGGAAGTGAGATGGATTATTACGATGTGTCACCGCGGGTTGTTCCGGCGGATAAAGTTTCCGAGATCGTCATCCGGCCGCGTTTTGCGCATGCGGCATTTCCGGCGGGCGAGCCGTGGCAGATTGAGGTCTGCGCCAATCCCTTCAGCGGTTTGATGGCCGATGGCAGCTGTCGCGATTACCAGTGGGGCCCGAACAGCAATCCCAAGCCGGCATGGACGCTGCGTGACGGTGCGCTGGTCTTCCAGCAGTACTTTGCCGGTGAGCAGGAGCATAACGTCACCATTACTATCACGAAGAGCGACAATGCCGGCTACAAGCAGGTGAAGAGCTTCCGCATCTATTCGCTGAAGCCCGACTGGTACGCTCTACGGCCGTTCAAAGGTGATTTTCATATTCATACGACGGGCAGTGATGGCAAGGAGGCCCCGGAGTACGTCGCCGCGCGCTATCGCCAGAAGGGCTTTGACTTCGCCGCCATCAGCGACCACCGTAACTACGCGCCGTCTCTGGCCGCCAGGGCCTTCTACGAGCCGCTGGGGCTGGACTTCCGCCTGTTCCCAGGCGAGGAAGTGCACTCGCCGGGCAATCCTGTGCACATCGTCAATTTCGCGGGCGATTTCAGCGTCACCAGCCGTTTTCAGGCGGACGAGGAGCGCTACCGGCGCGAGGTCGCGGCGATTCAAGCCGGCCTGGCGCAGAGCAATCCTGGCCTGAACCACTTCCCGGTGGCGGCGTCGCAGTGGGTTTGCGACCGCATTCGCGAGGGCGGCGGTCTGGCGGTCTTTGCGCATCCCTACTGGTATGTCGGGCAGTACGTCATCAGCGAAGGCCTTACCGACGCGCTCTTTGCGGCGAAGTCCTTCGACGCCTTCGAACTCATCGGCGGCTTTTACAAGCACCAGTTCGAGTCCAATAATTTCCAGGTCGTGCGCTACTACGAAGAGCAGGCCAAGGGCAACCGCTTCCCCGTCGTGGGGCTGAGTGACTCCCACGGCACGGATAGCTTCCGCCTCAGCGGCAAGAGCCCCAATATGGAATATTGCGGCAGCGAGGACGCCGATCTCTTCGGCTGGTACTACACGATGGTGCTGGCCGCGTCGGACAGCCGTGACGACATCATTGCGGCGATCAAGGACTTCCGCTCGGTTGCGGTCTGGGCGCCAAGTGGGTCGGTGCCGATGATGTTCGGTGATTCGCGCATGGTCCGCTACGCCAACTTCCTCTTCCGCGAATATTACCCCTGGCACGACACGCTCTGCCAAGCCGAAGGCGCGGCCATGCTCGATCATCTTGCCGGCGATGCCAGCGGCAGGGACGTGCTGCAAGCATGGAAAGGCCGGGTGCCTAAATACCGCGAGGCGTGCTATCGAAACGCGGTGAATCCATGACCATTGCCGCCTTCCTGCTGATTTTCCTGTCAACCTTCTTGCACGTCACCTGGAATTTTCTCTCCAAAAGCACCCGGCCATCGGTGGCATTTTATCTGTTGATGTCGTCGATGGCCGCGCTGATTTGGTCGCCCTTTTTGTTTCTGGGCGGGATACCGTATAGCTCTCTGCCGGCGAATTTCTACCTGTTGCTGCTCGGTAGTGTGCTGGCGGAAGTGCTGTATGTGGCGGGTTTGGCCTACGCGTATCGGCGCAGCGAGATTTCGCTGGTCTATCCGATTATGCGGGCCTTGCCGGTGCTGATGGTGGCGCTGCTGTCCATCGCTTTTTCGCTGGGGCGGCAGTTCTCGCTGCTCGCGTTGGCCGGAATGGTGCTGATCACTATCGGTTGCCTGCTGATGCCTCTGCGGGATTTCCGCTCCATCCATGTCAGCGGCGGTCGGCGTGATGTCCTGTGGTACATTCTTTTGGGGGCCTTGGGGACGACCTTCTACACGCTGTTTGACAGTAGCGCGCTGAAAATCATCGCCGAAGTCGCTGGCGAACGCACGACGCTGCAGGCGCTGGGTTATCTGTTTCTCATTGAGTTCGGCCTGGTGCTGGGTGAAATTGTCCTGGTGCTGGCCATCCCGGGCGAGCTGGACAGCCTGCGGAAGCTCTGGGGGCGCAGCTACGCGCCCATGCTGGCGGGCTGCTGCAGCTCCTCGGCCTACGGGCTGATCCTGCTGGCGATGACGCGGGTGGACAATGTCGCTTACATCCAGGCCTTCCGGCAGATCAGTCTGCCACTGGGTTTTTTGGCGGGCGTGTTCATTCTCAAGGAAACCGGAACAATGCCGAAAATTGTCGGTTTAATCCTGATAACTGTCGGCCTGCTGATGACCGTGAAAGGCTGATTGTTCAGATGACGGCCGGATGCGGCCGCAGGAGCAGCGCCACCGGCGCGTGAGTAACCAGAGAGCTATGCCGGAAACACTCTACGACATACTCGGTGTCAAGCGCGGCTGCAGTTTTACTGAGCTGAAGAAGGCCTACTACGCGCAGGCTAGGCTCTGTCACCCCGATCTCTTTTTTGACGACGCAGTCAAGACGGCGGCGTTCCAGCGCCTCGTCAGCGCCTTTGATATCCTGTCCGACCCGCAGAGCCGCAAGCAGTATGACGAGCGCCTGAGCTTTCTTGATCAGCCCGCCGTCAACCGCAATTACCACGAAGGGCAGGTGGCCATCCTGGACACGATCGCCGACGACATTCTTGAAGAGATGATCGTCGGCAACAACGCGCCCCGCAACACGACGTTGCAGAATCTCATGCTGGACTTGACCAACACGGAGCGCTTCATCATGTTCCGGGAGGCCAAGACGCAGTATGAGCGGGGGCGCTACAGCGCCTGTCTGCGGCTGTGCCAGAAGCTCGTCGGCCTCAGCCCCAATAACATCCTCTATCACTATTACCTGGCGGAGGCCGCCGCCAAAATGGGCCGGACCTACCGGGCGCGCAAGCACTACCTGATCTGCCTGCAGATCGGCTCCAGTCGCATGCCGCCGCAGCGGCTCCACCGCATCCGCCGACGCTACCAGGCGCTGGAACAAGAGCAGGGATGGTTCGGCCGCCTACTGGCGTGGTTCCTCGTTGAAGAACAGCCCGTGGAACTCTCCGAAGAAGACCGCTCGCAGCGCGCGTTGGAACAGGCCTTCGCCCGCGAGCTCAAAAAACAGCAGCGCCAGCGGCGGCTACAGTCGCCGGCTGACAAGCCACGGCACCGCCTGCGTTAGACAGAAATGGTAGTCGGTCACCCATTGATAATGGCCGACCTCAGGGGACGCCAGGGACCAGTGGGACTGATTGGCGGTGGGGCACTGGGGCGAGGACTCACGTCTCACGTCTCACGACTCATGGCCGGGACTGTGGGGACTTTCGGGACCAGGGGGAATGACGCTTTGGACACCAGGGACTGATTGGGGACTTCCTGGACTTCGGGGACCGGTTGCTTGATAGCCGGGACTGCTGGGAGCGCTGCCATCCTGGCATTTTTCGGCCCTCTGGACCGAACTTGGCCGATCTGCATTTTATTGCCGCGAAGCGGCAGAAGCGCTGAAAGCGCGAAACATACCAGCCCAGGGCAAGCACGCTGAAAGCGTGCGCCGCCCTGGGTAGCGCGCTAGTAATGTTCGTGTTCCTCGGCCCCTTTAGCCCCAGTCGGCAAAGCTGACTGGGGCTAAAGGGGCAATGGAAGTCACTTGCTTACCTGGGATTGACATCGGCGGCATGTTTGGCCGCTATTATCAATGGGTGGCCAATTACCAGAAATATCGTTAGTGTACTTAACTGCAATGGCAAAAGGGCGTCCGGGATTTATATTAAGAAGTTCCTTGTCCGTGCCGGCGACGGCGAAAGTAGCCCCCTCAAGCGAAGGAAGTCAATAACTCAATGAACACTCACGAAGTAGATCAGATGTGCTGTGTGAAGAAGGGATGCAATCACGGTCCCGCACCCATACCGCAGGAAGGCGGCTGGACCCAGGCGAAGGAAGTCAAGGACATTTCCGGTCTGACCCACGGCGTGGGCTGGTGCGCACCACAGCAAGGCGCCTGCAAATTGACTCTCAATATCAAGAAGGGCATCATTCAGGAAGCGCTGGTCGAGACCCTCGGCTGCTCCGGCATGACCCACTCGGCATCCATGGCCGCGGAAATTCTTCCCGGCAAGACCATTCTGGAAGCGATGAATACCGACCTGGTTTGCGACGCCATCAACACCGCTATGCGCGAGCTGTTCCTGCAGATTGTGTACGGCCGCAGCCAGAGCGCTTTTTCGGAAGGCGGTCTGCCCATCGGCGCTGGCCTGGAAGACCTCGGCAAGGGCCTGCGTTCGCAGGTCGGCACGACCTACGGCACCCTGGAAAAGGGCGCCCGTTACCTTGAGTTGGCCGAAGGCTACATCAACCGCCTCGCGCTTGATGCCAACGGCGAGATCATCGGTTACGAATTCATCCGCATGGGCGTGATGATGGACCTGATCAAAAAAGGCACGCCGGCTGACGAGGCGCTGAAGAAGGCCACCGGCAGTTACGGGCGTTTCAACGAAGCGGCCAAAGTCATTGACCCCCGCCACGAATAAGACAAAAGTGAGGTGAATAACATGGCTCTCTTTGAATCATACGCCCGCCGCATCAAGCAGATCAACGCGGCTCTGAAACAATACGGCATCGACTCGATTGAGGATGCCGACAAGCTGGTCAAGAGCATCGGCATTGATGCCCATGCCATAGTCAAGGACGTGCAGCCCATCGCCTTCGAGAATGCCTGCTGGGCATACACCGTCGGTGCGGCCATCGCCATCAAGAAAGGCTGCTGCAAAGCCGCCGCGGCCGCCGAGGCGATTGGTGAAGGCCTGCAGTCCTTCTGCATTCCCGGTTCCGTTGCTGACGACCGCAAGGTCGGTATTGGCCACGGCAATCTCGCGGCCATGTTGCTGCGTGATGAGACCGAGTGCTTCTGCTTCCTGGCGGGGCACGAGTCCTTTGCCGCCGCTGAAGGCGCTATCGGCATCGCCAAGTCCGCGAACAAAGTCCGTAAAGCCCCCCTGCGCGTCATTTTGAACGGCCTAGGCAAGGACGCCGCGTACATCATCAGCCGCATCAACGGCTTCACCTACGTGCAGACCCAGTTCGACTACACCAGCGGCAAGATCAAGGTCGTACGCGAAGTGCCCTTCTCCAAAGGCCCCAAGGCCGAAGTGCGCTGCTACGGCGTTGACGACGTCCGCGAAGGCGTCGCCGTGATGTGGCTGGAAGGTGTTGACGTGTCCATCACCGGCAACTCCACCAACCCCACCCGCTTCCAGCACCCCACCGCCGGCACCTACAAGAAGGAATGCGTGGAACGCGGCAAGAAGTACTTCTCCGTCGCTTCTGGTGGTGGCACCGGCCGGACGCTGCATCCCGACAATATGGCCGCCGGCCCCGCCTCCTACGGCATGACCGACACCATGGGCCGCATGCACTCCGACGCCCAGTTCGCCGGGTCGTCGTCCGTGCCTGCGCACGTTGAAATGATGGGCCTCATCGGCATGGGCAACAACCCGATGGTCGGCGCGACCGTCGCCGTCGCTGTCGCTATCGAAGAAGCCATGAAGAGCGGCAAGAAGCCCGCTTGCGGCTGCTGCTGCGATAGCGCCAAAAAGGTACCGGCGGCCAAGAAGGCACCCGCCGCGAAGAAGGCAGCCGCCGCGAAAAAGAGCGCTGCCAAGAAATAACCTGAGGGCAGCGCCCACGGGCTAATTGAACCAAAACACATCGGCCGCCTGTTCGTAAAGAGCAGGCGGCCGATGTGTTTTTATGCGGTGTGCTGGGGGCTTTTTGCGATGATCCGGGGGATCGTCTGTCTTTTCTCGCGGACGGATCGGCCGGATCGGCCGGATCGTTTGTCTGTTTTCGCGGACGGATCCGACGGATCGGACGGATCGGACGGATCCGTCTACTTGATCGGTCTGATCGGTCTGATCGGTCCGATCAGACCGAAGACGTTGCCTGTCTCCTTAGAGTCCCATGACTTCGCGCATGTTGTAGTAGCTGCGTTCGAGGCTGGCAAAGGCCTCCATGTCGCCGGCGTCGCGTTCGACGATGTACCACTGCACGCCGGCGTATTTGCAGGCCTGGATGATGCGTGGCCAGTTGAGATTGCCGTCGCCGATTTCCATCATCTTGTATTCGCGCTGGGCGGTGACGATGAGGTCCTTGAAGTGGACACAGGGAATACGGTGGGCAACGCGCTCGATGTAGCCGGCGGGGTCCGAAGCGCCGCGGGCGACCCAGTGGGTGTCGATCTCAATCCAGACGCTGGGATCGAGGGTATTGATGAGGTAGTCCATCGGGCGAATGTCGTCGGCCATGGCAAATTCATGGCTGTGGTTGTGGTAGCCAATCCGAATGCCCGAGCCCTCGAATTTCTTGGCGATGGCGTTGTAGCGCACGACAAAGTCTTCCCAGAGCTTGCGGCCCCAGTTCTCTTTGGGGAAGAAACCGCCGATAGCGGTGTACTTGCAGTTCCACAGCTGGTGCTCGGCGATGACGCGCTCAGTCTCTTTTTCCATGGCGTCGGCGCTGATGTGGGTCGCGCAGCATTCCAGGCCTTCGCCGTCGAGGATTTTCTTCATTTCCTGCGGGTCAATGGGGCCCATGCCGGAGAGCTGGACGCCGTCATAGCCCATTTTTTTCACTTTGGCGCAGGACGCGGCGATGTCTGCCGGCGTCTTGCAGTAGTCTCTCAAGGTGTACATTTGCGCAGCGATACGCTCCATGGTCGGATCTCCCTTTGTGGTGATGGTGTGCCGTGGCCAAGTCGCTTCAAGCGGCCACGGGGTGTTGGCTCTGTCTGACACTGTCAACAAACCGCCGTCTAGCATAACCACCCGGGGCCTTTTTGCAATGCGCC
>JAQWBY010000456.1 GCA_028706165.1 Lentisphaeria bacterium
TTCATCCGCAATGTGCGATATTATGGCCGGCAGGGCCTGCTGTTGGTGCTTGGCGCCATGCTGGTATCTGGGGTAATAAGCACGGCGCTGTATCTGGGCGATTCGGTGGAGTGGACGTTGCGGCAGCGCGTCGAGCAGCGCCTGGCAGGGGTGCGGTCGGTCGCGCAGTGGGACGGCGTCCGTCAGGCGCCGGGGGCGATTCTGCACACGCGCGGCTTCGTGCAGACAGCGGCTGGTCGGGCCAGAGCGATTGCTGTCTATGGTCTTGACGACCAGGCCGCCGCCGGCCTGGCTGACCGCGAGGCCTTGGCCAACCAGGCCCTGCAGGATTTCCTCGGTGGCGAGGCGGCCACCGCTGCCGGCGATTTGGTCATACGCGTGCAGACCATGCCCGAAATCGCTGCGGAGAGCATGCCCGGCCGACCTGGTCGCATCCGCCAGCTGCGGGTCAATCTGAAGGGCCTGTTGCCGACGCCATTCCGGGATTTTTCGCTGGAGGACAGCCAGAATGCCCCGCTCAATCTCTTCTTGCGGCGGTCGTACCTGGCCAGCAGTCTGGAATGCGCTGACGGCGGCAATCTCGCCGTCAGCGATAAAAGTGCCGATGCCTTGCAGCACGAGTTGCAGAACGCGCTGACGCCTGAGGACCTAGGCCTCTTCTTTGCCGATATGGGCGGCCGACCAATCCTCAAGAGTCGGCGCTACTTTTTGCCGAAGTTCGTCGCGCCGGCCTTTCCGGAAGCTCAACCCGTGCTCAGCTGGTTTTTCGCCGAGTTGACTGACGATGCGGCCAGTTTGGTCTACAGCTTCATCGCGGGTGTGCCGGCGGGGCTGATGCCGATACCGGCGGACGAGTGCTGGCTGTCCGCGCAGGTCGGTCTGCGGCCTGGCGCGGGGCCGGCGCGCTTGCGTTATTTCCAGACCGGCGCGTTTCGGGACATCATGGTTAGCGACGCGTCCTTTGCGCGTCTGCGGTTGGTTGACGATCACGCCATCACGCGCGCCTTGAGTGCGGACATCCCCGGCCTGACAGACTCGGCGAGCTGCTCGCAATGGGACGCGCCCTTGCCGGTGGACCTCAAGCGCATCCGCGATGACGACGAGGCGTACTGGCGCGAGTATGGCGCCAAACCCAAAGCGTACATTGCGCTCAGTCGCGCTCAGGAGCTTTTTGGCACCGATGCTCTCAGTGGCCTGTTGTTTCCCGCCGGGGCCGACGAGGATGTGCTGCGCGTCCGGCTGACGGCCTTGCTGCGCGATGAGCCGGGCCTGCTGCATTGCTTTGAGCCGCGGGCGGAATCCCTGGCCAACGCGCTTGCCGGCGTGGACTTCGCCGCGCTGTTTCTTGGCCTAAGTTCGCTGGTGATGGTGTCGGCCTTGCTGGTGCTGATGCTGATGCTGCGGCTGCAGTTGTTGGAACGGCATGGCGAAAGCGAGCTCTTTGCAGCGTTGGGTTTTCCGGCGAACTGGCTGCGCTGGGAGCTGGCGCTGGAACTGGGTCTGGCGCTAGTCCTTGGCAGCGCGCTGGGCGTGCTGGCTGGCATGGCCGTCAGTGCACTGCTTTTGCAGGTGCTCGGGTGGGTGTGGGGCGACTTGTACGGCCTAAGCCGGATGATATGGCGCTGCGAAACGTCGTCCATTGCCGGGGCCTTTGCGGCGTCGGCGTTGTTGGGCCTGGGCGCGCTGCTGCTGCTGTTGTGGCGGGAAGGGCGGCCGGCGTTTTGGCGGCGCCAGTGGTCGCGACCGTTAGGTGGCATCGCTGATCTGTCTTGGCGGACTGTCTGCCGGCGGCAGTCCCAGAGCCGGCCGCTGGTGGCTTTGCTAACGCTGGGCATTACGCTCACTCTTGCTGTCGGCGCCAATGCCATTCGTACGCGTGGCGAAGAGGGCTTTGGATACCAGTGGTTGCTCAGCACGGCACTGCCTTACACAGGGCCGTTGCCGGGTCAGGACAGCGGCAAGGTGCTGCCCATACGCGTGCACCTTGCCAGTCCGGCCGACTGTAGTAACCTCAGCCGGGTCAGCACCCCAAATGTCTTTGGCGTGCCTCTGCAGGGCCTGGGCGCCGCCGCGCCGAAGCTGACGCCCGCTGGCGCCGCTGCCGATCGCGGCGTACTGCAGTGGATTCTCAAGGCCCGCCTCGGCGACAGCTTGGAATACGCTGGCGGCAGCGTCGTCCTTGAACACGCCTTTGCCGGGTCGGTTTTCCAAGGCGGCATTGTGATTGGGGCGGACACTTTCCAGCGGCTGTTTCCCGATGAGCACGGCGCGGCCATGTGGCTGCTGCGTGCCGATGCCGATTTACCGGCGCTGACGGCGGCGCTGGTGGATCACGGCGTGAGTCTGGAGAGCAGCCACGAACGCATGGCGCGTTTTGATGCCATTCAGAACCGCTATCTGTTGCTGTTTTTGGCGCTGGGCGTGTTGGCCTTGCTGCTCGGCGTGGGCGCTATGGCGTTGGCTTTGGCACGGGCCATGGAAGAACGCCGGGATGAAATCGTTCTGCTGGCGGAAATGGGTTTTGCAAACCACCGCCTTGCCGCCATATTTTTTGTTGAGCAGCTGGCCTTGCTGGGCGCCAGCCTGGCGCTGTCGCTGATTCTGCTGGGCATTTTGGCGCTGTTCAGCGCCCTATCTTTGCGCCTTGTCTTCCTGGTCCTGTCCCTGCTCGTGCTGTTGTGGGCAGTGGGCGTGGCCATGGAAGTGTTGGTCCTTGTGCGCCGCATCACGAATCGTGTATCGTAATTGCCTTCTGAACCCCGAAGTCATCTCTCAACCAGAAAGAAAACTGCCTATGAAACATCTTCGCAAAGCCATTCTTACTGCCGCGTTGTGTGCCCTGCCGTGGAGTGTGTATGCTGACGACGTCCTGAACTTCCGTGGCGAGAATCGCCAGGGTGAATATGATGCCGACGACGTTCTCAAAAGCTGGCCGGAGGGCGGTTTGGAGCCCGTGTGGGTTTACGATGGCCTGGGGGCGGGCTGGGGGTCGCCAGCGGTAGTCAGCCGCCGTGTCTTTATCAACGGCACGGACCCGTCGGACCCGACGATGGAGACGCTCACGCATCTGGGACGCAAGGGTGAGGTGATCTGGCAAGTCAAGACCGGGCCGGTGTGGGCAAAATCCCATTC
>JAQWBY010000085.1 GCA_028706165.1 Lentisphaeria bacterium
GCAAGCACGCTGAAAGCGTGCGCCGCCCTGGGTACAACGGCGACCATGTTCGTGTTCCTCGGCCCCTTTTGCCCCAGTCGGCGAAGCTGACTGGGGCAAAAGGGGCAATGGAACTCACTTGCTTACCCGGGATTGACATCGGTGGCATGTTTGGCCGCCATTATCAATGGGTGACCGATTACGGAGATATCTGGGCGATTCTGGGTTATCTGCGGAAAAAAAGACTGAGGAGATTACATTGCGTGTTGTGGTTGGGGCATTGTTGGCGGAGAAGACACGCACGAACATGGGGACTTGATGATGTTGCAGCGCATTGGTTTCACGGTGATGATGGCGGCCCTGCCGGTTTTTGCGCAGGTGCTGGACGATGACGGCTTCATTCGCGACTGGCTGCTGGCCGGGCCCTATCCGAGCTACCAGGTGGACGGCCGCGGCCGCGGCCTCGACACGGATTTTCTTGCCGGTGAGGCCGAGTGCCGGCCGTATTCCGGCATGAGTGACGAGGCGGAATTTGTCGCTGACAAGAGCAAGCTCATTGCTGGCATTGGGTCGACCAACGAATGGGGCTTTACGGAGACCAAGCGTTTCCCCGTCACGTGGACCGCGCGGCATTTCGACCGCGGCGTCATCAGCCTGGACAAGATGTTCATGCCCATTGATGACTACTTCGCGGCCTACGCGGCCTGCTACGTCGCGTCGCCGCAGGATCAGGATATCAAAGTGCGCCTGGGCAGCGACGACGACCACAAGGCGTGGCTGAATGGCCGCCTCCTCGGCCGCGCCAACAGTTCGCAGGGCGTTGTTCCCGACAACTTCATCTACCCGGCGCGGCTACGGCGCGGCATCAACCGCCTGCTGCTCAAAATCGTCGACCGCACGCACGGCTGCGGCTTCTGCTGCGCCGTATCGGATATGAACGACCAGCCGTTGCGCGACGTCCGCGTCTTCACGGATCACCCCGGCCGCGAGCGCGGGGCGGAGGCCTATGACGCCGGCTTCATGGCGCGCTTCGCTTTTGGCGACGGGCCGCTCTTCGCCGGCCAGCAGGACTTGCGCGTGCAGTTCTGGGCGCCGGAGCAGGCACCGGCCGCGGCAGCGGGCGTCACTGCTGCCGCGCCTCCGCGTTACCGTCTGGAATTGCAGGGCCAGCAGCGCGAATTGGCCAGCGGCGAACAATGGGAGCTGACGGTGGACGTCGCCGCCGGCGAACAGCTGCTCGCAGCGGCCGTCTACGCCGGCGACAAGCAATGTGCGCTTCTGCAGCAGCCCATCATCGCGTATTCACGCGAGGGCATCTTGCGGGAAAATGCCGAGTTGCCACAACGCATTCGCGAGTTGCGCGCGACCAACGAACGGCTGCGGCTGCAACAGGACGAACTCGAGGCAGCGGTCACCCAGGCGCAGGAGCGCCTCGCCGCTGAATACACGCGCCGCGAGGACGCCTATGCCGCGCAACGGCGGCAGGCGGTGGCGAACGCGCCACGGAGCATTGACGAGGCGTTTCCGGCGCTGTCCCGTCGTTCTCGGCTTTGCCTGAATGGCGAGTGGGAGATCAGCGCCGACCGCCAGGCGTGGTCGTCCTTCCTGCTGCCGCAGGCGATGTGCGAACTGTATTTTCGTGTCGGGCAGTATCCCGTCCGCCAGCTTGATCCCAAGAACCGCTACGGCAAGGTCGAGCCTCTGCCGGGCTGGGACGATCTGAATATCAACATGCTGCGCTTTGAGCGCAAGGTGTGGTACCGCCGACATTTTGTTGCCGACGGCGTTAGCCAGGCGACCTTCGTCTGCGAAAATATCGCCGGACAGGTCAAGGTCTACGTCAACGGCGAATTATGCGGCGAGTACCTGGGCAGTATCGGCATCGTCGAAATACCGCTGAAGAATGTCCGGGCGGGCGACAATGTGATCGAACTGGACTTTGATTCGTACTTTGTGACGCGCTTCTATGGTCTGCGCGGCGATATTTTCATTGACTTCACGGCGCCAACGCGGGTGCAGGCCAGCTGGATCAAGACCAGCTGGCGCAATGCCGAGCTGAGCGTCCAGACCGAGTTGGCCAATAGCGGCAGCGAGGCCGTTGCCGGCACGCTGCGGCAAGTCGTGGTGGAGGGCCAACGGGTGCGCCTGCGCCTGCCCGAGCAGGCCGTTGTGTTGCCAGCGGGCGGCATGACTACGGTGAACAACGCATCGCTGTGGGCCGATCCGGTTTGCTGGGGCATCGGTGGCGACTACGGCTCGCCGCAGCTGTACGAGCTGGTCAGCGAGCTCGTCGTGGATGATGTGATTGTCGATCGCCACAGCCAGACCTTCGGTTTTCGCGAATTCTGGATACATGCGACGGATTTCTATCTCAATGGTCGGCGCATCATCCTACAGGGCGATGTCGGTCATGTGCCGGGCATCAGCAAGATAGCCGATGTTTTCTGGCCGTTATACCGGCAGGACGGCATCAACATCCTCCGCCTCCACGACTCTGACTACTGGGCGCCGGAGACTGCCCGGGTGGCCGACCGCTACGGCATGCTCATCTACGCACAGTCCTACCCGCGGCTCCACGATGACCGCAGCAAACGCAACAACGACCCGAAAAATTACATTTCGCTGGCCGACTGGCCGGCCACGGCCACTCACCAGTATAACCTCGATAACTACCGACGTTGGTTCCGCATGCTGCGCAACAACCCCAGCGTGGTTGTCTGGTCCACAGACAATGAGATTCTGACTCAGGCATGGGACACCGCCGAGAAGGCCGATTTCAATCTGCGCAATGACAAGATCGGCGCCATGTACGGGCAGTACGTCAAGAGTCTCGACCCGACGCTGGTCATGACCCGCAATGGCGACATCGGTACGCAGACGCGGCGCGGCCGCTGGTTCGAAGACCCGCCCTGCGACACCGCCAACTACCACTACCCCGACTTCAATGTGCGGGACTGGGTGATCAACTGGCAGAAGGTCTACGAGTACCGGCCGGTGATCTTCGGCGAGACACTGTACTGCTCATACGGCGCCTGGGACAATTGGATCGGGCCCATACCCAGTCAGGTGGCCAAAAAAGCCGCGCGGGTCCGCGAAATCGCCAGTCTATACCGCGAACTGGGCATACCCGGCCAAATCTACATGGGCCTCAGCAGCGATGGCTTCGTCGGCCTCGATGATACTGGCCGGGGCAATCCCTGGGGCGTTACCGCCACCATGATCAAGGAGCATAAGGCCACGGGCGCCCTGCCGCCTGGGCTGGCCGCAGACCAATTTCCCTACTACCGGCTGCCATGGCCGGCGCTGTCCGGCAAGGGCTACAAGCCGCTGTGTACGAATATTGTCCCCACCAGCTATGGCAGCAAGGCCTTTAACTGGTTCGACGCAGGCCGCCCGAGCCACGTGCGCAACGCCGTCAACGACGCCTATCGCGACTCGCTGCTGCCGCAGCCGCCACTGGTGCCGGCGCGGGACGCCGAGTGCGTCGTCCATGCCGCACCTGGCGCGCTGATCTGGAGCAGCTCCGAACGCGGCGATCGCTACGGGGTGTACGCAGACGGCCAGGGCCGCGCGTGGTTCCAGTTCCCGCAGGCCGGACGCTACGAATTTAGTGCCGCCAATGGCGGCCAAACGCGCGTGCTGACTCTGCCCGAGCGCGGCGCTGCCGCCGCCGAGCCGGGTTTCGAACACCTTGTTCATCTGCAAATGGGGAGTGCCGACTGATGCATAAAAGCGTACTGATAGCCATTATGACGGGATCGCTGCTGGTTCGCGGCGACGAGCTGGCCACCAATCGCGCCCTCAAAGCCGAGCTGGCCGAAGAACAGAAAACACACGACGAACTACGCCACCGCGCGCAGGAACTCGCCGAAAAGGCCGCCGTGCTGCAGGAAACCGCCGACCGCGTCGCCGGCCTGAAACAGGGCCTGCCGGAAATGACCGTGACCTACACGGCGGTGCACGAATTCTACCAAGATGCCGACCTGCTGCTGGAAAACCACGACGAGCAGCAGCAGCATACGGTATGGAAGCAGTGGCTGAAGCTGGAGGAGGGCGCCAAATACCGCTTTCGCGCACAAGTCAAAAGCGACGACGTTAAGAACATCAGCAACATCAAATTTGGCCTGATGATCCACGTGGCTGGCGCCAAGACCCAATGGCCGGCGGCGGCGGTCGGCGCCGGGACGTTCCCCTGGCGCGACGTGTCTTTCACCACAACCTTGCCATTCGGTTCCGATGGCAAGGTGCTGCTCCTCTGTGGCATGGAAGGCAATGGCACCGGCAAAGTTGCCTTCCGCAACATCGTCGTCGAACGCGTCAGTAAGTAGGCTGGCGTTAACCGCAGCCTTTTTATCCGCAGCTGGCGCCGATTAACGCCGGTTTTTGGGTATGGCCTCTGCGTACGCAAACGAGGCGGTGGGGGGAGAGGGAAGTTCGATCCGACAGATCGGACTGATCAGACTGATCAGAATACTGATCGGTCCGATCCGTCCGATCCGTCCGCGAAAAAAATAGACCGACCGGGTTTTCCTGGTCGGTCCATGAAAGGCGTTTGCTTATTGCGCCTTCGTGTCAGCCTTTACTTGCTGATCCAGAATTGGCCGTCGGTGGCGTCTTTGTTGAAGGGAATGTTGTTTCTGCCGATGAAAGCGACATGGCCGTCGGCGTAGGCGGCGTTGGCGCCCGAGTCGCTGGCGTGGCGGTAGTGGCCGCGGCTGCCTGCGATGACGTTATCGCGGACCGAACAGCTGGGGTCTGGCCAGCTGCCGTCGGTTTTGTCAATATCCATAAAAGCCATGAGCATGGACGGGGCGGTGAAGGTGCTGATTGCGCGCTTGTGGTAACCGGTGACATTGATGCCGTAGTGCCGGGAATCTTTGGTGACATCCATGGCGGGTTCTCCCGTCGGGCACGCGTAGGGATCGCGCGGACGGCGGCCGCCAGGCACAGTGATGGTGTGGCACCAGTCGCTGCGGGCCACGCCCGGGTGGCTGAACTGGGTCAACGCGTCAAGCCATTTGCCGGAATAGAGCCCGTTGAAATTGCCATTGACTGCTGGTGTGGTTTCGTTGTTTTCGTCGGTGTACATCAGCAGATACGTGCTGATTTGCTTCTGGTTGCTGGCACAGTTGATGGTGCGGGCTTTGTCTCGCGCTTTGGCCAGCGCCGGTAGCAGCATGGCCGCCAGAATGGCGATGATCGCAATAACCACCAAAAGCTCAATCAGGGTGAAGAAGATGGTTCTGCGGAGATGACGTGTAATTTGCATGAAACTATAGTCCTTCTTCTTATATTGGTGATACTGGTATAAAGCCGAGAAGGGCGCTTAATATACACTCTTGTCGGTGGTCATTCTACTCGTAACTGGGGGTTTCGACGTTTTTCGGATGTTCCTCGCTCAGAGGCGCTTGATGCAAGTAATGTTATAGTTTTGGATGTGGTAGATTGGCTCTCTGCGGCCCCGGGTGTCCTCACAGTCTCGGCTATGAGTCGTGGGTCCTCGCCCCGGCGCTACCCAGTGAATTCCGATCCGTCCGCTCCGTCCGCGACAACAAGAAAGACGATCAGACCGATCAGACCAATGCTCTTCACTTAACAAATTTCATAGTGCCTTAAGCTTCAGCAAAACAGCCTGTTATGATCGCGGCATTTATTGCCGCGAAGCGGCAGAAGCGCTGAAAGCGCGAAACATACCAGCCCAGGGCAAGCAGCGCTGAAAGCGCGCGCCGCCCTGGGTACAACGCCAACTCTGGCCGTGTTCCTCGGCCCCTTTGGCCGCAGTCGGCGAAGCTGACTGGGGCCAAAGAGGCAATGGAAATAAATGTTGCGCCTTGCCAAAGGTCTTTTAGGCCGCCCTTACAGGGCTTCGTTTCTGGTGGGGCCCCTACCCAGGGCGACGCGCCCTACGGGCGCTTGCCCTGGGCTATCTTAGGTCGCGCCTTCGGCGCTCAAAACCTCGGCGAATGGTCACGCTAACGGTCACAAATCAACTCCTCACCAAGCATTGCCGGTACATAAGTGAAGAGCATTGGACCGATCAGACCGATCAGTCCGATCCGTCCGCGACAACAAGAAAGACGATCAGACCGATCAGTAATCCGATCCGTCCGATCCGTCCGATCAGACCGATCAGTAATCGGATCCGTCCGATCCGTCCGATCAGACCGATCAGTAATCGGATCCGTCCGATCCGTCCGATCCGTCCGAGACAACAAGAAAGACGATCCGTCCGATCCGTCCGATCCGTCCGCGACAACAAGAAAGACGATCCGTCCGATCCGTCCGATCCGTCCGATCCGTCCGCGCCGTCTGCGAAAAAAAGACCGACTGGGTTGCTCCAGTCGGTCCATGAAATGCGTGCGCTTGTATGAGGGGCCTATTTGCGTTCGAAGACGCGTACGTAGTCGATTTCGTAGCGAGCGGGGAGGGCGTTGTCGTCCATGTCACCGCCCCAGGAGCCGCCGAGGGCGAGATTGAGCAGCAGGTAGTGTTTTTGGCGGAACGGGTTGCTGCCGTCGGGCATGTCGGCTTGAGCGATGTCGAAGGTGAAGTACTTGAGATCGTCGTAGAAGAAGTCGATTTTGTCCTTGTCCCATTCGATGGCGTAGAGATGGAATTCGCCGTAGGTGCTTTGGGGATCGTGGTTGAGGGTGTGGCTGCCTTTGGAGCGGTGCTTGCGTTCTGTGCCGTCGACGCCCCAATGGCAGGTGGCGTGGATGTTGGTCGGGGTTTTGCCGACGTGTTCCATGATGTCGATCTCGCCGCAGAAGGGCCAGCCGCGAACGGCCGGATTGGCTTTTTTGTCGCCCATCATCCAGATTGCCGGCCAGGTGCCCTTGCCGGCGGGGAGTTTTGCGCGGACCTCAATGCGGCCGTATTGCCAAGCGACTTTGCCGGCGGTGTTGATGCTGCCGGACGTGTACTCGGCGAACTCCGGCGCGCGCTGCCAATCGGTCGCCCCAGCGTGATGTTTGGCGTTCGGGAAGCGCTCCTTGCGTCCTTCGAGGACGAGCAGGCCATTTTCGAGGCGGACATTTTCCGGCCGCTCTTTCGTGTAGTACTGCAGTTCGCGGTTGCGGACGAAGCCGTGCTCGTAGTTCCAGGCGGTGGCGTCAGGTGCGCTGCCTTGGTTAAATTCATCTGCCCAGACGAGCTTCCACGGGCTGTCCTGGGCAAAAGCGGCCGCTGCGGCGAGGGCGATGATGGCGGTGGCAGTGTGTAGGCGCATGGTGTTGTCTCCTGGGGGGCTGCTGCAAACAGATTTTTGCTGGAGCGGTGGTGGGGCGCCAGGCGCTGTCGCCAGCGACCAGAGCTCGGTTGTGAGTAGTCAAGGTCCTTTGCGTCGGCTTGATCGGCTGCTGGCGGCCAACTGAAGTGGCCGCCAGTGCTGCGTGGTCATGGCTGATTGCCGACAGGTGCCACTGCCGGTGTCGTTCTTGGTGCTGCTGTCGGCGGGGCTGCTGGCGTCTGCGTGGCTCCCGTGCGGCGCGGCGCGGTTGTTGGGGTTGGAGGCGCCGACGTTGTCGAGGCGGTTTTTGCCGCGGTTTTGCCGCCGGTGTTTGGGCTGATAGTCAGTGCGGCATTCTTCAGGTCGGTCCAGAGCGTGCCATCGCCGGCGTGGATGATGTTGATACTCAGTTGCGGGTTGAGATTTTGCACCAGCTTGAGGTCGGCCATCATGCCCATGGCGCCGAGCGCCTCGGCTTTCATCTGCGTGCCCAGCGCGGTTTCGTTCTCCCGCAGGAATTGCGCTTTGACCTCGGTTTCGCCGCGCAGCTGGTTGCTTTTGGCGATGATCTGGGCGGATTCGAGTTCGATATTGGCCACTTCGAGTTCGGTATTGACCTCGACCATGCGCACGGCCTGGCGTTCATTGGCGGCGATTTCGGCCACCTGCAGCTTGGTCTGTTGTTCGACCTCCCGGCGTTTCTGTTCGATCAGGGCCGTTTGCGTATTGAGATCGGCTTCCATCTTGGCCGCTTCCTGTAGGGACTCGTTGGTGAGGTTCTGTTCGACGGCGATGCTGGCCTCCTGGATGGGCTTGAGGATGTTCTCGGGTATGGCCACGTTGCGGATGATCGCGTTGTGGATGATGATGTTCTTTTCCTTCATCGCCTCCACCAGATCGCTACGCAGATTGTTCTGGAAGGTCTCGCGCCCATCGCCGACGATGAAGTCCTGCGCCTTGTAGCTGGAGCCCTTGATGCGCGAGATGGACAGAATCTGCGGCAGCAGGATTTTTTCCACCACTTTCGGCAGATCGCCGAAGAGCAGGTAGATGCGCGACAGGTCCGCCGGCAGCAATTCGAATTCGACGGTCATGTCCATCATGATCTTGAAGCCGTCGCGGGAGGGAAATTCGACGTAGTTGCTGATGCCGAAGATGATGGTCTCTCCCTCTCTGGCGGCGGCGGGGCGTTGCGGGGCCGATTTCTTCCGGTAGTCTTCCCGGCGCTGTTGCTGGACGCTGAGGGTCTGCGCCTGCATTTCCTGCACGGCTACATTGGTCGAGGCGATCTGGTTTTTTACTTCGATCAGGCTGCCCTGTTTGCCGGTCATGCTCACCTGATTCATACCGATCTCGATGACATTGACTTGGTAGGCGCGGGGATTGACATAGTAGAGACCGGGCTGCAGAATGTCCTTGATCACCCCTTTTTCGCCGATGGAGGCAAACTGCCCCACGGGCGCCGCTGGGCCGGTCTGGGACGTCACCACGCCTACGTAGCCGATGGGAATGTTGATCGCATCGACGATGTCGACCTGGTAGCCCTCGGGATTCAGCCGGTGCAGGCCTGGGCCCAGCACATTGCGCCAGACGCCCTGGCTGTCCTTGTCGGCGGCGATGATGTTCCCAGGTGGTAGTGCCGCACCGACTTTCGAGGTCACGATGCCTACTTTGCCGATGGGGATGTCCAGCGCCGGGGTGATGCGTACATCGAAGAAGATCGGGTTGAGGAAATAGCGTCCTTCGGGCAGGACTTCCCGCCAGATGCCCTTTTCGCCCCGCTCGACCAGGATACTGCCGTCGTTGCGCGGGGTGCCGCTTTTGGCCGTGATGATGGCCATGTGCTCCGGCGGCACATAGAAACGGCAGAAGAACCACTGGAAGAGTCCCGCCACGGCGGCGAGCGCGAGAACGAACAGGACGATTGCTGCGGCTGCGCGTGTCTTCATGGCTGGGTCCCTCCTTTCGTCGTCGTTTTGGGCTGGAGACCCACGGGCAGCCCGAAGGGCCCGGAGCCGGCCTGGCTCAGCACGCTCTGGATTTGCGGCGCGATGCGCTCGTAGAGCAGGCCGGCAACGTAGGCTTCTGCGCCGCCAAAGGCCTCGATGTTCAACTTGAGCACGTCCCGCTCCATGGTGTTGCGGGCGGAAATGACGTTGCGTTCGGCTTCGGCGATGGTGAGCATGGCCTTGGCATCGGCCTCAGCGCGCTGGTACTCAATGCTCGCCGCATCCAGCTTGGTCTGGGCGTCAATCACCTTCTCGACCTGGCTTTGCTTGGCGGCGATTTCGCTGGTGAGTTTCTGCGTCTCGGCCGCGACGATCGCCTTGCGCTGCAAGGCCAGCGTGCGCTGTTCTTCCAACACCGTTGCCGATTTGGCCTGCTCAATCTGCTGCTTGTATTTCTTCGCCTCCTGCTGGGCCAACTCGCGGTTGCGGATGATCTCCGCGATCTCTTGCGGCGGAATGATGTCGCGGATCAGCACGGAGTTGATGGAAATGCCCCAGGTCCGGCAGTTCGCCTGCAGGAATTTTTCCAGCTCATTCTGGAAGAGCTGGCGGCTTTCGCCGACGATGAATTCGGTCGCGGTCTTCTTGCTGCCTTCAATGCGCGCGAAGCCGCTGACCGACGGCAAGATCAGCTTCTTGAGGATGTCCTCCATGTCGCCGACTTCATGAGAGAGGCAAGGCGCGGACTCCGCCGAGATATTGAATTCGACGGTTCCTTCCAGCGAGATATTGAAGCCGTCCATGGTGATGAAGACGATGGCGTCGTCACCGCTGAACTCGTAGCGCTGGCTTTGAATGTTGACAATGGACACGCTCTGCAGGAATGGATTGATGCGGTGCGTGCCTTCCTTGAGGACCTCGGCGAGCACGCCTTTGCGGCTGGCGTCCACCAGAAAACCCTTGCTGTTGGTGATGTCGTTGGCGACGCCGGCAAAGACGTCTGCCCCGCAGACATTGACGACGACGCCGACGGTGCCGGGCATGATGCGCAGGTCTTCATAGACTTCGACATCGTAGGCGTAGGGGTTGATGCGGTGCTTGCCGGTGCCGAGCACGTCTTTGACAATGCCCTTGTACTCCGCCGATGGGGCAATGATCTCGCCTTCGGGGAGGTCCTTGCCGTATTTTCGCACCAGGACGCCAAAATGCCCCGCCGGGATGTCGGTGATGGCCGTGGTTTCCCACTCCCAGATGTAGGGATTGCGGAAATAACGGCCCTCGCCAAGGACGTCCAGCTGGATGCCCTTGTACTCCGGCCCCGGCGCGAGTATCTGCTCGCTTGGCAGCTGCTTGCCAGTCTTCTTGATCATCACTGCAATTTGGCCGTTGCGGGGCTCGATCCGGCAGAAAAACCACACAAAAACCGGCGCCAGCAACAGCGCGAGCACAATCACGCCACCAAGGGGGCCGAGGTAGGTCTTGCCCATACGTCTTCTCCTTTCTCTCATCACTTGTTCAGCTGCCGGGTGCGGCAGAACGAAAAACTCGCCAACGCAAGGGGCTAATGTATCATGATTTCACTCGGACGAAGGCGCTGCACCGCGCTGATGCTGGTTTTTTGCCTACATCGGAACATATTAATCTTTTTTTCCTGACGGTGCGCCCGCGCGACGAGAGTGATGCCAGCGGCAGCGTGATGCCCGCTGGCGACGTTCTGCTGGCGTGTCGGCGAAGAGACGAGGGCGTTTGTCAAGGGAAGACAAGACGTCTAGCGAAAGGGGGCTGTGCCATGCGTGTTTTATGTCTGTCAGACCTGCATTTCAAGGTGCTGGATCGTGACATTGCCGCCAAACGGCTGCCGATGCTGGCGCTGGACGTCCGCAAAGTGGTGCTGGAAACCCGTCCCGACCTCATTGTACTGACGGGTGACACCCTGCACCCCATGGCCTTGCGCTCGTTGTCGGCGCTGTGCAGGCTGCTTTTTCCGGCGGCCCTGCCGGTGCTGGTGACCCTTGGAAATCACGAATTCTGGGGGCGGCGCTTTGAAGAGACGCTTGCTGCGCTCCACGACCAACTCCTGCCGGCGGACAACGTGCACTTCCTCGACATCTGTGGGAGCTTCCTCTACGGCGGCTACAATTTTGTTGGCGGGACGCTTTTTTATGACGGCTCACTGCGCTATCGGCAATCGCAGGCGATCACGCCCTGGAATGGCTGGAATGACCACTTTGTCGTTGATCTGGTTCGGCGCTACCGCGAGATCAACCAGTATTTTGTGGAGCACATCAAGCGCGCGATGATTCCGGACATGGCGACGGTGCTGTGCACGCACCACGTGCCGCATCAGGCCTTCCTGGGCGGTTTTCCGCCCAATCACTACAATTTCTACGGCGGCATGCGCGATTTGCCCAGCGAGTTGCCCTTTGCGTCGGGTAAAACGAACGGCCTGATCTGCGGCCATACGCATTACCGTATGATTGGCGAGCTCGTGCCGGGTTTCATGTGCGTTAACGTCGGCAGCGACTACGGCATTCTCAGGCATTATTTGCTGGAATTGCCCTGAGCGCCTGCGTCTGTCTTGGGGATGGTCATGGCAAACAGTGAGTTGAACACGGCCATGACCGCCGCGCTGGCAAAGAGCACCCCGACGCCATAGTGGCTCCATACCCAGCCGCCCAATGGCGCGGCCAGTACCGAGATGAGGTGGTTGATTGATATGCCGGTGGAGAGGGTCGAAGTCAGCTCGCTCTGATTGTCCGAGATGATCTTCGCATACAGATTGGTCGCCAGCGCGCTGGTGCTGATGACCGAGTCCAGCAGGAAATTTGCGCAGAGGACGGCCACCACCAGCGCTGGCGCGAAGAGCTCGCCGGCGAAGCCGTAGAGCAGGCAGACGAAGAAGAGGATGACGGTGTCGTAGATCATCACCCGGCGATAGCCAATGCGGTCCGTCAGGCGGCCGACCAGCGGCGCCATGAAGATGTTCACCGTCGCGCAGACGCCGAGCAGCAAGGCCATGGTGGCGGTGTCGAAACCGTACACGCGGATCAGTACGTATGGCGCGAAGGTCATGAAGATCTGCTTGCGGGCGCCGTAAAACAGCTCCAGCGCGTAGAACTTCCAGAACTTCCGGCGGAAGTACAGCCGCGAACGCCGTGACGCCTGCGTCGGCGCATTGGGCGCGAAGGTGCAGACCAGGCTGATGGCGAGCATGATGAAGATCATCACCCACACGCTGTCGTAAATGACCACGCGATCGGTGATGTTCAGCAGCCGCGTGCTGCCCCAGAAGACGCCGGCGACCATCATGCTGCCCAGGACATGCCCGAAATGCATGGCGCCGCTGAGGGTGCCCAGCGATTGCCCGGCGTTTTCCGGCCGCGCTACCTGCATGGCAATGGCGTTGCGCACCGGCATGACTAGGTGCTCGCCAAGACTCCAGATCATGATGATGCCAATCACGGCGAACTTGCCCGCCGGCAACATCAGCAGGCTCACGCCGATGATGCTCACGATCGTGCCCAGACGCATGATCCGCCAGTCGCTTACCCGATACAACAACGCCAGAATGAACACCAGCGCCAAACCAGGCATCTCGCGGAAAAATTCCAGCCAGCCGCGCTCAACCGCGTTGATGTCGTGGATTTCCGACAGGAAGTTGTTCATCGTCGCCGCAAAACAGCCAACGCCAATGCCCCAGACCAATATGCTGACGAAAAATGCCGTCGCCCCCGAATTGGGCTTGAAGATGTCGCTGCTGCGTCGAAAGGATATCATGTGGTCAATAAAATCGTGCTGAGGTGGGGGAAGAGGTCCGGGTGACGAGCGCGCCGGGCCGCGGCAAAACCATAACCATA
>JAQWBY010000457.1 GCA_028706165.1 Lentisphaeria bacterium
GCTCTGGCGGAACGCATCACCGGCACCGCCATGCCAACCACCGACCGCGACGCCCTTCTGCACCGCACCAATCAGTGCCTGCAATTCGGCCTTGCCGATCTCGCCCATGGTCCACACCGGCACAATCACTTGGTAGCGCTCAGCCAGATCGGGCTCCAACAGGCAGGCCTGGGTGTCCTGGATGTCGACCTCCACCCCGCGTTCGCGGAGGGTCTTGGCAACCAGTTCGGACGTCGGCACCGGGTCGTGCCCAGCCCAGCCACCGCGGAAAATCAGTATTCGTGCTGTCATCTCATCTGCCTTTTGTTTTGCGTGTCGACGCGTTTATGGAGTGTTCCGGATAACATATCAGTCCAACTGGCCCTTGCTCAGGCCGATGGGCAGCGGCGCGGGCCGCGCGCAGGTACTTTGGATCGCCACGGCCTGGTCCGAAGCGGCGGATTCACAAATGGCGCACATGACGTCAAGCACATGGAAAGCCAATTCGCCACTGCAGCGATGCGGCCGTTTGGTTTCAATAGCCTGAGCCATGTCAGCCAGACCGATGCTCCGCATATTTTCGTTGTAAATGAAGGGATTGTCAATCGGCGCCCAATCCGCACTCAGACCAGCTTTGAAGAAGCGCGCATCGCCGGAGAAGGTGTTGGGGTCTGGCACATGCATGCTGCCTTCGGTGCCATGCAACTCAATGTCGCGGAAGTTGGAGTGCTTCCACACGTCAAAGCTGGTGACCAGCGTGATGATCGCGCCGGACTGGAAGGTCAACACCGCCGATATGTGCGTGTCGATCTCCACCGGGAAGGTCTTGCCGACATTCACTTTTAGACCTTCGCGGAGATTGGTCGACCGCGTGGAAAACGCGGTCACTTTTTTGACGGGGCCCAGCATCTGGACCAGCGCCGTCAAGTAGTACGGACCCATGTCGAACAGAGGCCCGCCGCCCTTGAGGTAGTAGAACGCCGGCGCAATATGCCAAGACTCGTGGCCGTGACACATCATAAACGCCGTGCCGGAAATGACTTTGCCGATCAGTCCGCTGTCCAGCACATTCCGGCAGGTCTGGTGGCCACCACCGAGGAAGGTATCCGGCGCACAGCCCACCCGCAGGCCCTTGGCCTTCGCCAGCTTGATGACTTCCAGACCGCCCTGGCGGTCAAGGCCAAATGGCTTCTCGCAATACACGTGCTTGTTCGCCTCCAAGGCCTGCAGATTCACCTCGACATGCGCCTGCGGCGTCGTCAAATTCAAAATGATGCCAATCTCCGGATCAGCCAGCATCTCCTGCACCGTCATGTCCTTGATGCCAAACTCCGCCGCACGACCGCGCGAGGCCTCGGGAAGAATATCCGAACCAGCAACAATTTTCACTGACGAAAAGGTCGCGCCATTGCGCAAATACGCACCGCTGATAACACCGCAGCCAATAATTCCTGCTTTCATCGTCATGGTCTGTTCTCCTTGCTGAATCTTGCCTCGAATATAGGTCTCGTCAACGAGAAAATTGACTTCTGTTGCACGCTGCTGTATATAATATCGCAACGACTATCAACGAAAAATGGATGGACGCGTCAAAAAAATGGACATAAAAGTCAGCCATCTAAAACCCTTCAGCCGCCGTTTCACCGTCCTCCCGCCGGTAGAAACCATCGGCTATTTGCCGCGCAAAACCACTATCATGCACCAGTATTTCAGTGGGTGCAATTTTTCTTTTATATTGTCGGGCCACGGCGAGTACCACTTGGGAACCGCCAGCTACGCCGTTGACGCTCCCTGTGTGATCATGCAATGGCCCGGCGAGATGATGCACTACGGCCCCAGTGAAACTTGGGAAGAGCTCTTTCTTATATACCCTGGACAGATGCAGGAGTTTCTGCGCAACTCAGGCACTTTTGCTCCGGAGATTACGCCGGTCAGGCACATTCCCATGCTCAGCGCCGTCCGCGAGGCCATTGGGCGCCTGGCCCAGCGCCTCAATGAAACGCCCATCGACCCCGACGCCGTCGACCTGGCCTGCTGGGAAATCGTCATGGCCAGCTACGCCACCCCGGCCAGCCGCCCCATAGAAGACCCGCACATCGACCAGATTGAACGGCAGCTTCAGCACAGCTTGGCCGGGCACGTCGATTACCAGGCGCTCGCCACCACCATGGGCATGTCCCTGGCCACCCTCCGCCGCCGCTGGGCCGCCTACCACCCCGGGATGTCCTTCAGCAGCTACCGCGAAAGCTTCTTCCTCCAGGAAAGCTGCCGCCGTCTCATTGAAACCGACGATCTCATCAAGGGCATCGCCGCCGCCATGGGCTTTCCCGACCAGTACTATTTCAGCCGCCGCTTCCGCCAGCTCGCACGCATGACCCCCCGCGAATACCGCCGCCGCTACCGCGCCGCCAGGTAGGATGACACTTAAGTATATACGTGCACCGAGCGGACCAGGCGTCTTTCTTTTTAACGCTGGCGGATCGGACGGATCGGGCGGATCAGACCGATCGTCGACTTGATCCGTCCGATCCGTCCGATTCGTCGGCTCATTTATCTTCAGTCGGCGGGAAATGTATAGCGAGCCACACGGTCGCACATATAGGGTCGGTACTTTCCACGCGGTGTCGGCAGTGTGCGGGTATAAGCATAGCCTCACCAGCCTGCAGGGCGACGCGCTCGGGCCCGTCGGCGAAGAGCAGCGTGCCACAGCCGGCAAGGACGGCGACCCACTCGTCCCAGTCCTGGTCGTACCAGAAATCCGGCGACGATGCTGCCTGCATGGAAACGATGCGCTCTACACGCAAACCCGGCCGACGCAACAGTTCCTCAATCCGCTCTTGGCCAGAGCAGAGACGCTCTACCGACAACAGATGAGTTTTGTTCATCCTGGACATACACTTCCCCCGTAATCGGTCACTCATTGATATTTGTACCTTAGGGGCCGTTCGATAATTACATTGACAGCTATACCCAGTGAGGCTCCATTGCCTCTTTGGCCCCAGTCAGCTGCGCCGACTGGGGCCAAAGAGGCCGAGGAACACGAGCGCAATAAGCGCTGCACCCAGGGCGGCGCTCCGCCTTCGGCGTCGCTTGCCCTGGGCTACGATGACAGCGCCCCTCCATGGCGCTTGCCGCTTCC
>JAQWBY010000086.1 GCA_028706165.1 Lentisphaeria bacterium
ATGGCGCCGGTCTGGCGCTGCTTGTTGACCATGTTGTCAGGCCGGCCGCGGACGACGCCACTAACGGCGAGGACCCACTCTTCGCGGATGTCTCTGCCCTTGGCAGCCAGTTCGGGATCGCGCGCGGGGTCGATAAACAGCTGGGTGATCCCTTCGCGGTCGCGGAGGTCGATGAAGATCAGTCCGCCCAAATTGCGACTGGAATTGACCCAGCCGCAGAGGCTGACCGTCTGACCGATCTGGGCCGTGCCTAGCTCATTGCAGTGATGCGTGCGTGTATAGGCCATGGAGGTTCCTTTGCGCTGTGATAGTCTTGAAATCGGTGAATGCAGTTACGCCGTCGGCAGCTTGTCGCGCAGCCACGCCGCAAGGTCGGCGAGCGGGACGCTTGCTTGCTCGGACGAAGTCATGTCGCGGCAGAGAACGCAGCCCTGCGCGAGTTCGTCGTCGCCGCGGATCAGGGCTACTTTGGCGCCGGCCTTGTTGGCCCCGCGCAACTGCGCCTTGAGACTGCGGCCGGAAAAGTCCGCCTTGATGCGCAGACTGCCGCAGTCCAGGCGGAGCTGCTGGGCTAACTGCAGGCCGGGCAGCAGCGCCTGGTCGCCGAGGCTGAGGATCATGACGTCTGCCTCGGTATTGGGTTGTGCCTGCAAGCCGAGGCTGGCCCGGGCCATCAGCAGGCGTTCCATGCCCGCAGCGAAGCCAATGCCCTCGACGGCCTTCTTGCCGCCTGGCAGTTCGATGCGGTAGCGGCCGCCGCCGGCGAGAGCGTCCTGGGCGCCGAGGCCGGGGTGGGTGACCTCAAAAACCGTGTGGATGTAGTAGTCGAGGCCGCGGACCAGGCGTGGCGCCAGTTCGTAGGACACGCCGAGGTCTTTCAGGCCCTGGCAGACCCGGGTGAAGAAGCTGCGGCTTTCATCGCCCAGGAGATCGACGATGTTCGGGGCCTTGAGTGCAATGTCGTGGCAGGCGGGATTCTTGCAGTCGAGCATGCGCCAGACGTTGGTGCTGAGTCGCCGCTGGCAGTCTTCGCACATGGCTGGTGCGTGTGGCGTGAAGTACTCGACCAGCGCGGCGCTGATCTTCGGCCGGTCAGCCGGCAGGCCGCGAGTGTTGAGCATCACGCGGGAGCCGCTGATGCCGAGCTGATCGAGGTACTGCGTGAGCATGGCGATGCACTCGGCGTCCATCCACGGCGAGTCATTGCCGACGGCTTCGACGCCAATTTGGTGGAACTGGCGTCGGCGGCCAGCCGCTGGGCGTTCCCCGCGGAACATCGGCCCGAAGTAGAACACGCGGGCTTCGTCGCCCTGTTCGAGGCCGCGGAAGGCGATGGCGCGGATGACGCCGGCGGTCCCTTCCGGGCGCAGGGTTAGGCTGCGCCCGCCGCGGTCGTTGAAGCTGTACATTTCCTTCTGCACGACGTCGGTTTCGTTGCCGAGATTGCGGACGAAGACGTCGGTACGCTCGAAGATTGGCGTGCGCAACTCGCTGTAGCTGTAGCGGTGGAAGACATCGCGGGCGTTGTTTTCCAGTTCAATCCAGTCGAGGGTTTCTGGTTCCCAGATATCGGCGGTGCCGGGTAGGGGCTCATTGGCGGCCATGAAGAGACTCCTGCGGGGGCTGAGGGGCTGGACAGGTCACCGGCGGCGTGGCGCCGGCGAGGCTGCCATGGGGCAAGAAAAGAAGCCAGCACGTGGCTGGCTTCGGAAAAAATCGTCGTTGACTATACGTTTTGTCTTACCGTCGGCCGCCTTATTGGAGGTCCTGCGGATCGAGTTTGAGCACCAGCTTGCGCATTTCCTTGCCCGGTTTGAATTTGACGACAGCGCGTTCGGGGATTTTCACTTCGGTCTTGGGCTCATTGGGGTTGCGGCCGACGCGTTCTTTGCGGCGCATGACTTCAAACACGCCGAAGTTGCGGAATTCGATGCTGCGGCCGGCAGCGAGTTCTTCAGTAATGGTATCCAGCGTCAGCTGAATAACATCCATCACTTCACTCTGTTTGAGGTTGGTTTGACGTGCGACCCGAACCACCAAATCACGTTTCGTCATGGTCATGATGCCTCCGTACGCGCAGTATGCGACGTTTTTGATTGCTATAAGTTAGGTGCTGTCCTTAAGTTAGGGCAGAACGGATAACATACCCCGAGAATGGAATGAAACAACCTTGGACGGGCCAAAGGCAAAAAAACGGCAGCCTGCAACCGCGAAACTATCATGGGGAGCTGGCCCCGCTGTCACGCCGCATAGTTGAGGCTGGCTACCATCCCAGACTCAAAGCTGACATCACAGGGCTCGGTCGCTGGCCGGCAATACTCTGCATGTCAGTCATGCTCAGGGGTGAAAAACGGGGTTATTATATTGTTTCTCAGTATATTAGTCAAGACCGCCAGCGCGGATAAAATAGCCACGACGGTAACCGGTCACCCATTGATAATTGAGCCATAGAGCTTCTAGCTGAGTCAGACGTGCCCGTTTCCTTGGCCGCGAAGCGGCAGAAGCGCTGAAAGCGCGAAACATACCAGCCCAGGGCAAGCACGCTGAAAGCGTGCGCCGCCCTGGGTACATTGGCGACCATGTTCGTGTTCCATTGCCCCTTTTGCCCCAGTCGGCGAAGCTGACTGGGGCAAAAGGGGCAATGGAACTCACTTGCTTACCTGGGATTGACATCGGCGGCAGGTTTGGCCGCCATTATCAATGGGTGACCGATTACGCCACGACGTAATCCTGATAGGATCTTCAGCGCCAGTAGGGGAACGGTAGAGTAGACACGAACTGCGAGACGACATGATACATGACGAACCTAATGAGCAGAAACCAGTTATAGAACCGCTTTCAGCCAGCCCCGGTGCCGCTCTTGTGCAAGCGGTTGTTGACCCGATGGGCGCTCGCGCCAATGCAGCCGGTGACGATGTTTCAGACGTGGCTGGTGACGAGGTCTATTTCGTGCCTTCGCCGGCGTCGCACTTCAATCCATGGATAGCGGCGTTGGCGTCCCGGCGGGTGCCGTATCGGGTTGAGTACGATGGCGATGAACGCCGCATTGCGGTGCCGGCGGGCTATGCGGAAACGGCCGGCGAGGAGCTGGCAGCCTATGAGCGGATCAATCATGCGTGGCCGCGGCAGGCACCGGCCGACCCCAGGGCGAACGAGCCGCTGGTGAGCGACGCGTCCTTTTTTGCGGCTTTGGCGAGCGCGGCGGCGCTCTTCCGTTTTTACCTGTGGGTGGAAAGCACGCCGGGGCTTGGCTGGCGGGAGCGTGGCGCATGGCGGGACTCGGCTCTTGCCGCTGGCGAGTGGTGGCGTGTGCTGACGGCCCTGACCCTCCATGCGGATGCGCCACACGTGCTGGGCAATCTCTTCTGGATGCTGGGCCTGCTGGCAGTACTGGGCGCCGAGATCGGCGCCGGCGCGGCCTGGGCGGCAATGGTGTTTGCTGGCGCGCTGGGCAATGCCGTGATGATCGCGCTGGCACCGGAAGGACACAGCGCCTTGGGGGCGTCCACGATGGTCTTCGGGCTGTTGGGCATACTCAGTGCGGTGCGGACCTGGCATAGCTGGCGACGGCGCCAGGGCGGGCGGGGACAGTTGTTGCGGATTGTGCCTTGGCTGCCCCTGCTGGCTGGCTTGGCGATGCTTGGCATCTACGGCACCGCGCCCGGCAGCGACTTGCTCGGACACGGCTGCGGCTTCGGTGCCGGCGTGGCTATCGGCGCGCTGCTGCCTGTCTGCCGACCGGCGTTAGCCTGGCGCTGGCTGCAGCTGGCGCTGGCCGGTGCCGCCGCCGTACTCCTCGTCGCCGCCTGGCTAGCGGCTTTCGCGGGCTAGGCCGGCGTTGCCGGGGCCTTGTTCGCCGCGATTTTCCCAGGCGTAGTCGCCCTCGGCTTTTTTGACGAGCACTTCGATTTTTTTCTCGGCCTCGCCCAGCTTGCCGACGCAGGCTTTTTGCAGGCGCATGCCTTCTTCGAAGTACGCCATGCTTTGTTCGAGGGACAGGCCGCCATTTTCGAGTTGGCCGACGATGCCTTCCAGGCGCGTCAGTGCTTCTTCGAAGCTCAGTTCGGGTTCTGGTTGTTGATTCATGGCGATGGCTCCGTTGGGATGACGCGGTTGACGTTGAGTTCCAGGTCGCCTTTGGCTAGCATGGCGTGGATGCTCTCGCCGGGCCGCGTTTCGGCGGCATCACGGAGGGCCTGGCCGTGCTGGTTCAGCAGGATGCTGTAGCCGCGGGCGAGCACGCGGCGCGGCGCCAGGGCGTTGAGGGTCTGTTCCGCCCGGGCAAAACGATCCCGGCGCTGGCGAACGAGGGCATTGAGCGCCAGCGGCAGGCGGCTGCTGGCATTGGCCAGCCGGCTGCGCGCGCGTTCATGTAGCCGTGGCAAGGTCTGTTCCAGGCGCGCGGCAAGATAGTCCAAGCGCTGCTGTCGTTGCAGAACAATGTCGTCAGGCCGTTGCAGAAAGGGACAGCTGGCTGCGTGGGCGTAACGCTGGCGCAAGGCGGCAAGACGCAGCAGCAAGGCATCGCGCAGACGACGGCGGAGGTTTTCGACGCGGTCGGTGAAACTTTCTTTTGCTTGTACGACCAGTTCGGCCGCCGCAGAGGGGGTTGGGGCGCGGAAGTCGGCGACGAAGTCGCAGATGCTGTGGTCGCGTTCGTGGCCGACGGCGCTGATGACCGGTATTTCGGAGCTGGCGACGGCCCTGGCGAGCACTTCCTCATTAAAGGCCCAGAGGTCTTCGATGCTGCCGCCGCCGCGAGTGACGACAATGACTTCGCAGGCGCGGCGGACATTGAAGAAGCGAATGGCGTTGGCGATCTGGGCGGCAGCGCTGTCGCCCTGGACGGCCGTGGGAATGATGCGCACGTGCATGCCGGCAAAGCGGCGATTAAGTACATTGAAGAAATCTTGGATGGCGGCGCCGTCGAGTGACGTGATCAACCCGACGCAACGGGGTAGTGTCGGTATGGGCCGTTTGCGCTCAAGATCAAAGAGGCCCTCGGCCTGCAGCCGTAGCTTGAGTTCTTCGAAGCGCTGGTGGAGGTCGCCAAGACCCAGCGGTTTGACGTCCAGAACCGACAGCTGGTAAGCGCCCTGGGGTTCATAGACGGTTATGCTGCCGGTGGCGACTACGGCCATGCCGCGCGCAAGCTGCAGACGCTCAGCGGCGGCGGCGCCGCGAAAAAATACCGCCCGCAGTTGGCTGCCGCGATCTTTGAGGGTGAAATAAACATGGCCCGAACGATGGACGACCAAGTCGCTGATTTCGCCTTGGACGGCCAGTGTGCGGAAGTTCTGTTCCAGCAGCCATTTCACTCGTGCCGTCAGATCGCTGACGCTCAGAATGAAATTTCCGGCGGGTTCGCTCATGCTGCTGTCCAGGCTGTGGCGGCCGCGGTTGCGGGGGAGGAACGGTGGCTGGTGGCGGCTTTTATTTTTTGCCCACCGTGATGGTCAGCGAGCCGTCGCTGATCTTGACTTCGCTAAGCTTGCTCTTGATCTTGTCCAAGGCGGTGCTGCCGCCGGACAGATTGACGAATTTCTGGGTGATCTTTTGGTTCAGCTGTGCGGGCACGGGCACGAAGCCGATCTTGGTTTTCTGCACATTCATGGCCAGGACACCGTTGCTGACGGTTGGTTTGACGACGACGGTGTTGTGCATGGGTACTTTGCCCATGATTTTGCAGGTGAGGACGAGGGTCGCGCAGCCGTCGCCAGCAAAACTCACACTGAGGTTTTCCGAGGTCAGTTTGTTGTCGCCGCCGGTGATGGGCAGATGCAGGGACTTGTTGAGCAGTGCCGTAGCATCCTGGCTGCTGAAGGTGAAGTCCTTGCTGCTGGGCTTGTCACCATCCTTGTTGCGTGATGACCGGCGACCACGCCTGGTGGTGGTCACACCGAAGTTCTGTGCTTCTTCAAACTGCTTGCTGGCGTCTGCGCTGGGCTCGTTGCCTGTGAGGTGCGCAACGGGGAAGAATATGCCCACGATCAGCGTGATCAGCAGCAGAGCGATGATCACACTCAGTACCTGGTTGACCACCTTCATGATCTTCTGCGACTTCGTTAACTTTTTTTCGAGGAACGAGTCGGGTTTGAGCTCACTCAGGTCAAGCTTTTCACCGCAGCCGCGGCAGAAGATGGCGTTCAGCAGGTTGTCTGATCCACATTTCGGACATTTGATCATGGTCTTCTTCCCTCGCGGAATGTTTTGTTTGTTCAGTTGCCAGCGCGATCGTCACGGCGCTCAAGTCGCGGCGCTGTTCTTTTTCGTGCCGTTGCCGCTGTCTTTGCCGCTGCTGGTTGAAGAGCTGCTGCTGTCGCCGTCTTTGCCGCTGCTGGTGGGCGAGCCGCTGTCGGTGTTTTTGGCCGGGGTGCTGGCGCCGTTGTTGCTGCTTTTTTTGTAGTCGGTGCAGTAAAAGCCGCTGCCTTTGAAGAGGATGCCGGCGCCTTCGCCGATCAAGCGGCGGAGTTTGCCGCTGCATTTTTTGCAGGTCTGCAGTGGTTCCGAAGTCATGCTTTGGAAGTGGTCAAAGCGGTCGCCGCACTGTTCGCATTTGTACTCGTAGGTAGGCATAATCCGTTGATAGGTTGATGGTTGATACTAGTCTGGCTGGAAAATGAATTCGCCTAATATAGTTTGTTACCGGTCATGTGCAATGGCTGGACGGAGAAAAATGGTCGTTATCTTCCATGTGCAATGTGTTCATTATGAATTAGATGGATGCGTGCCGACGACTGTTGCGGCGGGTAGTGGCCGAGCCGGCGGCACCGGCTGGCTGACTTGATTCTCGGCCGGCTCCAATTATGGTTAGGGCCGTGCCAGTCGCAGGGCGACGGGGGGAGCCCCAGAGCGACAAACCAATCTCTTTAACAATGCAAAGGATAAGCGTTATGAAATTTGCCATGTGCAACGAATTTTGTGAAGGCTGGCCACTGGCCGACTGTCTGAAACTGGCGCGCGACTGCGGTTACCAGGGCCTGGAAGTGGCACCATTCACGCTGGCAGACTCCGTGCTGGATATCACGCCGGCGCAGCGGGACAAAGTCCGCGCCACGGCCGAGGCCAGCGGCGTCGCCATCATCGGTCTGCACTGGCTGCTGGTGAAGCCCGCCGGCCTGTACCTGAACTGCCCGGACGCGGCTTTGCGCAAGAAAACCCGCGATTATTTCGCGGCGCTGATTCACTGCTGCGCGGATTTCGGCGGTGATCGCATGGTCATTGGCTCGCCCAAGAGCCGCAATCTCATGCCCGGGGTGAGTTATCAGCAGGCATGGAACTGGGCGAAGGACAGCTTTGCGTCCCTGCTTGATACCGCTGCCGAGCGTGGCGTTGTCCTCTGTATTGAGCCGCTGGCGCGGACTGAGACCGACTTCATCACCACGGTCGCCGAAGGCGTGCGCATGTGCCAGGAACTGGGCGATCACCCCAATTTCCGCGTGCACATTGACGTCAAGGCCATGTGTGACGAAGGCCGCCCCCTGGATGAGATCATCATGGGCGCCAAAGGCTACGTCGGCCACTTCCATGTCAACGACGCCAACCGCAACGGCCCAGGCTGGGGCGACACCGACTACGCCCCCATTGTCCGCGGTGTCAAAGCCATCGGTTATGACGACTACGCGTCCGTCGAGGTCTTCGACTTTTCTTTCGGTGCGGAGAAAATTGCCCGCACCAGCATCGAATTCCTTAAAAAGGTCTTCGTCTAGGGAACCGCAGGGGCGGGCGCCATGGCCTGAGGAGCGGTTGCCGGCGTCCGCGCCTTCCATGTTTTCACGTTGCTGAGGTGGTGAGGGGGCGTGCGTGGCATATACAACTAGTAAATCATTGCTTCTGGCGTTGCAGAGCGGCGATGATGTACCGTGGTTCGAATTTTTTACCACGTACCGCCCGTTGATGATCGTCTGCGGGAATGACTATTGTCTAGTGCCGCACGAGTTGGAGGAGCTGTGCCAGCAAGTCATGCTGGATATCTTCAAGACCAGCAAGACATTCCGATACAATCCCCAAAAAGGGCGTTTCCGGGACTACCTGCGACAAGTGATCAGGCGCAATGCCATTGATATAATCCGTCGCCGTGGCGACCAGGCGGAAGCAGCCGAGACGGCAGTGGATTGTGCCGTTGACCCGATGGCTGCGAAATGGGAGTCCGAATGGCGCGCGCACGTCTTGAACCAGGCGTTGGTTCAGTTGCGCAATGACCTGGAACCGAGGACCTACCAGGCCTTCGAACTGTATGCGTTGAAGGGTGAGCCGCCACGAGCCGTCGCGCAATTTCTGGGTATTCCGTTGGGGCGGGTGTACCTTGCCAAAAACCGTGCCACGGCGAAGTTGCGGCGCATGGTCGAGCAACTACAGGACATCTGACAATGTCGCTACATTATGCCCTTCATGTCCTCGAACGATATCGCGCTGGGGGCTTGTCCTGGCCGAGGCGCTTCCTTTGTCGTCTGCATCTGATGAGTTGCCATCGCTGTCAACAAAAACTGCGATGTCTTGCTGATAATGATATCTTCCTGCGGCATTTGCTGTCAGCTGTGGAAGAGAAGTCGCTATGGGAAAACATGGAGACGCGGCAGTCGCGTCAAGGACCGTGCTCAAAAGTTGGTGAGTGTCAGTGATTAGTTTCATGGCACACATAATGGCCGCGCTATCATGTCGGCGCCGTGCTCTTTGAGTTTCAGTGACCCGGTTGAGTGGGGAAGGGCATGCCTTGATACCTGACTATGACTTGTTGAAATCGTGCGGCCGTGGTGCCTACGGTGAAGTGTGGGTGGCGCGCAGTCGTTCCGGGCAGCTGGTTGCCCTCAAGACTCTTGCTGACGCCGTCCGGATGGAAAAAGAACTTGACGGCTTGCGCTGTTATTCGCGCTTGGCTGACTCGCCGCACCTCATCCGCGTCTTGCATACCGGCGAATACCCCGGTGGGCTGTACTACACCATGGAGCTGGCCGACAACCTCGGCCCCGATATGGATCATTATGTGCCGGCGACTCTGGCCGAAATCCTGAAACGGCAGGGGCGCTTGCCGGTGTCGGAGGTTCGGCGAATTGGTCAGGCTATTCTGGATGGTCTGGAGGTGCTTGCTCAAGCCGGGTTGGTGCACCGGGACGTCAAGCCGGAAAACATCCTTTTTGTCCAAGGCGTACCCAAGTTATCGGACATCGGCCTGGTGCATTCGGTTTCGAGAACCGGCAGTATCGGCGGTACCTTGGGCTTTATCCCCCCGGAACGCCTCCGTGCCGGAACGACTGGCAATGACCATGCCGACGACCTCTACGCCTGCGGTAAAGTCCTCTATTGCTGTCTGACCGGAAATTCGGCAGGCGAATTTCCGGCCTTGCCCCGTGGTGTCTTGGGCGATGCCGAATGTCGCCAGTTGAATCGCGTTGTCTTGACGGCGTGTGGCCGTCGCCGCGGCCAGCGTTTTTTGACGGCAGGCGAATTCAGCCGGGCGCTGCTTGTGGGTGTGTCACCCGGAAAACGCCTTGCCCTCTTGTGTCATCGTTTGCGTTATGTCCTGTTGGTGTTGGGGGTGTTGGTATTGGGGGGGGTGGCCTTGCGGGTGCTGGCCTTGCGGGGCCCGGCGGCGGAAGTGCCGGCAGTGCAAGTGGGTGCGATCAAGGACGTCAAGCAGCTGGACGTCATAGCCTATGGCGATGGCATGATGTACCTGCCGGAGCCCGGTGATGCGTTGCATGATGGCATTGTTCCCTTCGAGCTGGATGGCGCCCCACGCCGCAAAAAACTGGTTTTCGCTGATCCCCACATGTCGAAAGACAACTGGAGCGACCGCGATGGCACGGGATTCATTTTTTGGCGTGACGCGCTGTATGTCGGTTCCCTTGGCGTCCTGCGTTTGCAGCAAACCTTGCCCATGGCCTATGCGCTCAGTTTCGACATCGACTGTTCCGGCATGAACGGCGCGGTCGGCTTCCAGGTTGCGGCCCTGGATCGCAATGAGTTGGCGCGCGCGGTGTGTCATTGGACGCTGTATCGGAATAGAACCGGCAAACTGGCGGTCTCGCCATTGGCCTTCCGAGCGGAAGACGGGCGGGAATATTCCTTCCAACCGCTGCTGTTCAAAGAGGGGGAAACGGCCACTCTGCACGTCGACATAGTGCAGACCGAGCGCATTTTTCGCGTTTATATCAATGGCGAGCCGGTCATCTACGTCCCGTCGTTGTTCTTCGGCGGCCAATTTGGTATTGCCGCCGATGAAAAACGCAGTGGCGGCGAAGTACCCATAACCAATTTGCAGATTCATGCCATTGAACGGGATCCGACATGCCCGGCAAATGAACAATATGCGCTGCCTATACGGCCCAAGAAACCCCATAAACAGACGCCAGCACGACCGGTTATGGCAGTGACCCCCGAACGCCTGCGATTCCTGGCGAAAAGTTTCACCTTGCAGGCGATGGTGCAGATTTTTGCCGCTGATGAAGACCGCGTGCTGGAAGTGCTGGAAGAAAACGAGATTCAACCCGCTGTGATTCGCTATGGCAGTCGTACGCGTCAGCCCCGTAGTTTTCTCAACGAACACGAACTGGCTGACCTCCGGCGGCAGCTACTGGCCATTCCCGGCGAAGACGCTGGTGGCGACTGCGTCCCCGGTGAAGTTGACGAGCGGACAAAGCCATCCGTAGTGGAAATCATGGTTCACTAAGGAGTCGTTCATTAATTACGTTTACACTTTTCAACGCAAACACTCTTTGCCGAAATGCCTTGCCACCGATCAACATTTCCCTCACCGCGAAGCGGCAGACGCGCTGAAAGCGCGAAACATACCAGCCCAGGGCAAGCACGCTGAAAGCGTGCGCCGCCCTGGGTATAACGGCGACAATGTTCGTGTTCCTCGGCCTCTTTGGCCCCAGTCGGCGAAGCTGACTGGGGCCAAAGGGGCAATGGAACTCACCTTTCTTGCTTGCACTGTCGCACCCTTGCAGTCTGCTTTCGCGAGGATGGACGCCTTCAACGGGCCTGGGTATAGTCGTCAATGTTATTATCGAACAGCTCCTAACAGGTGTTGTCTGCTGTTTGGGCGCCATCATTTCACTGGTAGAAGACCTGCCTTTGAGTCGTGTTGCCATCAGTAACAACGAACTCTACCGCGGTCGGCTCCCGTTGGGCTCGCCGCTGTGGCGCACGCCCTGGGTGCGGGGACGACAACGACGATTGCTGTTGTTGGTTTTGACTTTGCCTTTGTGCTCGCCGCTGCTTGGCTTCGACGTAGTCACTGGGTTCCCAGTCCTTTTGGCTGGCCACCCATACATAGCCCTCAGATTCGAAGATTTCCTTGGTTATTATTTTTTTGAGCTGTTCGCCAACGACCTTGCGTTTTGCCATGTAGGCGATGTCAATGGCGTCTTGCCGGGATAGCCATGCACTGGCATTGGGGTTTTTGAATGATGCTGTTTTGATGCGGAAATCCGGGACATAGCCCGCCGCCAGAAATTGCGCCGGCAGGCGCGCCTGTTTTTCATCAAAAATGTATGATTCGACAATTGCATCGAAGCGGCTGGTTTCCCGGACGATCATGCGCTCAATGGCTGGGCCGTTCTCCGCCTCATAGAAACGGGCGCTGGTTTCTGCGTCGAGGTCTTTGCGGTGTACCCAGCGGTTTCCTACCCGGATGCGCTCGGGGGACAGCGTAGCGAAAACCCCCTCAACTTTGGTGTTGGCGCCGATGCCGTCGCGGAGAACAAAAGACACGTGCTCACCAGGCTGGTACAGGGTGTATTTTCGGCGGGCATCTTGCACAATTTTGTCTTTATCTGCCGGTGGATATTTTTGTTCGGCCTCGATCCGCAGGGCCGCGAGTAACTCTTGTTCAACATCGGGCATTAACATGGTGGCATTTGCGCATGGCCATGCCCATGGCGGGTTCAGAGGCATATTGGCGTTGAGCTCTTCGACAATGCTTTCATAGGTCACCTGCCGATCCAGCTCTTCTTGGACCATCTGGGCAATCTGCGCGCGGATTTCTTCGCGCTCGGCCATCCATGCCGTGGAAAGCGGCGCTTCAGGGGCTTCCGGCGCCGGCTTTAATCGTGTCCAGACATACCACCCGACAATAGCAACGATCAGCAATGGAACAACGTAAGACAACGATTTCATAGCACGCTTCTCCTTGGTGAATGCTGGGCCCCTGAATCGGAGTTGGTTCAATCACTTTCCGTAGACTATGCGCACGGAAGTACCCGAATCTTTCACCAGGGGATGCTTTTTTATCTGAATGCCAGTCATCGTGTGGGATATGCATGGTTCTGCTGTTGTGTCAGCTGCTGTCTGGGAGAAACCGTCAGCGCTGGGAGAGAGCATTTCGCGTTACACCGTTATCTGATGCGGTGACAAAGTGTCCAGCGATGGCTGGGGCAGTTCCCCGACATTGCTGCTAGCCAGCAATCAGCGCAGGGTGTTGATGATGCGCGCTACGTCGCGAGCTATGGGGAGTAGCAGGATGCGGCCGACATACCATGCCGCTGCAGATACTATTTGGGGCAGGGGCTCAAGACCAAGATACCAGTCCGTGATGACAGCGAGTTGGTGCAGAAGGGTGGTGGTGAGCGCAACTTGTGGGAGCGGCATGTACATGAGGCACCAAAGGGAGGGAAGTAACGTCGCGGCAATCGTGACACTAGCGAAAAGACCGGCTATCTCAGAACAGAAGGGAGGACTTGGTAGGTGCCGTTCCGTCCGCAAGGCGTTTGCCGCGTCCATCAGATTTTTAAAGGCGACGAAAACCCAGTAGAAGTTGAACAGAGGGATGATCAGAAGCCAGACGGCCCGGTCGGGCTTGGGAATTCGCAAATCGCGTCTGAGGCGTTTTGCTGGTTGCACTACCCACCACGCGCGCCGCATCAGGGACAGCAGCATGACTACGCCAATGAAAAGGTTTACACCGCTC
>JAQWBY010000087.1 GCA_028706165.1 Lentisphaeria bacterium
GCAATCGCCGCAAGTACGTTATATACAATATAAGGGAGGGCATGACCGAGCCCGGGCAGTGGTATCTTGACCGCAGCAACGGCCAACTCGTGTACTGGCCGCTGCCGGACGAAGATATGGCCAGCATTGAGGTCATTGCGCCACGCATGGATCGAATAATCGTCATTCAAGGCGACAAGGATCAGCCGGTCAAGGGCGTGACGCTGCAGAATCTGAGCATTCATGGCAGTTCCAGCGCGCTCAAATCGCCGGGCTTCGGCTCGTCAGACCTTGATGGCGCCGTGGAACTGCGCTACGCACATGATTGCGTGCTGGGCAATCTGCGCGTGACTCAGGTCGGCGGCCTGGGCGTGTCGGTGAGAAACAGCCGTGGCGGCGCTTTGCGCGATAGCGAGGTGGGGCAGACGGGTGCCTGTGGCGTCAAGATCGGCGCCAACGGCATGCGCGTGGAGAACAACCACATCCACCACCTGGGGCAGTACTACCCGGGAGCGGCCGGGCTGCTCATGGGCGGTGATGGCATTGAGCTGGTGCGCAACGTGATCCACGACGCACCGTATTCTGGCGTCATCGGTGGCGGCGGCAAAGAGTGTCTCATTGAGGATAATCTGGTGTACCATGCCATGATGGTCATGCATGACGGCGCGGCCATCTACGGCAATCTCCGTCAGAGCATCATCCGCGGCAATGTGGTGCGCGACATCCGGCCGAACGGTGCGGGCTTTGGCGCCTCGGGCTATTATCTCGACGAGGGTTCCTACAACTGCATTATTGAGAACAACGTGTCATTCAATGTCGCCCGGCCGACGCATAATCACATCACGCGCGGGACGATCATTCGCAACAACGTCTTCATTTCTGAGGAGGACATGACGGTGTCCTTTCAGCGTTCGGAAAATATGACTTTCAGCGGCAACACGCTTTATGTCAGGAGCAAATTGCGCGTTGCGGACCGCAATGCCGCGAAAGTCTGGGAAGACAACCGCATTTTCAGCGGGGACGGCAAGGACGGCTACCGTATCGAGTCGTGGGTGCCGTTGACGCCGCCCGAGGCGCCCAAGGATCGGCCGGTCTATGCCAAGGCCATGAGCGCGCCGGCTCTTGACGCTGCGGTGACGGCTGAGGAATGGCCCGTGCCGGCCATCACTCTGGACCGTGACGACGCGTCCTTTGTGCCGGGAGGGCCGCCGAGCCGCGCCCAGGTGGGTTTCGACGCCGCCAATCTCTATGTGAATCTGCAGGTAAATCGCTTCCGCGGCACGACCATCAGCGAAGGTGACGTGTGGGAAAAAGATGACGGCGCCGAAATCGTCATCCAAGGCCGGACACCGGAAGGGCGCGATGCGCTGCTGCGCATTCGCGGTTTTGCCGGTGGCGCCGTCAGTTGCGTTGCAGATGCTGGCGCGGGCGCTGGCATGGCCGAGGCCCTGCAGCGCGACGTGGTTTTCAGCGGCAAGGTGAGTCGTACCAGCTGGGGGGCGGCCACAGGCTGGAAGGGCGAATGGGCCATACCTTTGGCGGCGCTGGGCATCAGCCCGGACATCGGCCGCGAAATGCCATTCAATATCCGTTTGTTTATTTCCGAGACGGGCCAGCGGCGCGGTTGGGAAGCACAGATGGGCAGTCTGAAATTCGTGGAGTGATGCCGGCGGCAACGGTGGCGAGGGAAGGAACAATGAACCAAGCACGGAGTACGGAAATATGGCCAAGAATATCCTTTTCATCACCTCTGACCAGCAGCACTGGTGCACGCTGGGTTATCTGAACCCAGAAGTACACACGCCCAACCTTGACCGCCTGGCGGCCCGGGGGACGAATTTCAGCCGGGCCTACACGGTCAACCCGACCTGCACACCGACGCGTTGCAGCTGGCTGACGGGCAACTACCCCAGCCAACACGGCGCCTATAGTCTGGGCACCAAGCTGGCGGAAGACACGCCGACGGCGAATGACGAGTACCGCCAGGCCGCTGTGCGCACGGCGCTGGTGGGTAAGGCTCATTTTCAGCCGTTGCTGACGACGCCGGAGTTTCCGTCGTTGGAAGCCTATCCGGTTCTGCACGATCTGGATTTCTGGCGGCATTACCAGGGCCGTTTTTACGGTTTTGACCACGTTGAGTTGGCGCGCAATCACACGGACGAGAGTCACGTCGGCCAGCATTACGCCCTGTGGATGGAAGAGAAGGGCTACGCGAACTGGCGTGAGTACTTCTTGCCTAACGATCCGCATCGTTGTCTGCCTGGTGATCGCTACACCAGCTCTGAACACGCACCGCGCCGTCCCGGCCAAGCGTGGGAGATCCCCGAGGAAATCCATTACGACGCGTGGATCGCCGAACGCACCAACGCGCTGATGGACGGCTTCCACGCCAAGGGCGAGCGCTTCTTCCTCTGGGCGAGCTTTTTCGACCCGCACCCGCAATACATGGTGCCTGAGCCCTATGCGAGTATGTACGACCCGGCGAAGGTCACGGTGCCGGAATTCACGCCTGGCGAGTTTGCCGACAAACCGCCGCATTTTGCCCTGACGCAGCAGGAGAAGCCCGATTTTTCGGCCTATCGCACGGACGAGGGCTGCAACGTCCTCCACGGTGCCGGGTCGCATCTGCTCAGCCGGGAGGACAAGGCCAAACACATCGCCACCATGTACGGCATGGTCACCATGATGGACGCCTACATCGGCAAGATTCTCGACCATTTGGACGAGCTCGGGCTTAGCGATGACACGCTGGTGGTGTTTACTTCCGACCACGGCGACTTCTGGGGACAGCACGGCCTGACCATGAAAGCACTGCATCACTACGAGGACCTCCTGCGCGTGCCGCTGATTGTCGCGCAGCCCGGGGTGATTCCGGCCGGCAAGGACTGCGCCGACCTGCAGTGTACGGTGGACTTGGCCCCGACCATGCTGGGCTTCATGGGGCTGGACATTCCGCGCTACATGACCGGGCGCGACCAGGGCCGCAACTGGTGCGGCGACCACGCGGTCGCGCGGCGGCATGTTGTTGTGGAAAATCACCACAATCCTACCACTTTTCACCTCCGCAGCTTGATTACGGATCGCTACAAGATCACGGTGTATCGCAATGCGGACCACGGCGAGCTCTTCGATCTCCTGGCCGATCCGGGTGAAATCGTCAATCTCTGGGATCATGACGAGTGCCGGGAGCTGAAAATGCGCCTGCTGCTTGAATTCATGCAGGCCGATATGGAAATCGAGGCCATGCCGATGCCGCGGATCGCGCCGGCATAGCTGGCGATACGGTTTGGCTGGGTCGTAGTCAGTCAACATGGGAGATATTCAGATGCAGGGACAAAGACCGGCGTTTCGACTGTGCTTGACCACGGTGTTATTCATGACTGTGGCAATGACTCTGTCGGCGGCTAATCTGCTGCGAAATCCTGGTTTCGAGGAGGGTCTGGATGGCTGGCAGATATGGGGCGGGGCGCCTGCAGACCCGGCAGCGCGCGCACGGGTGCTCAGTATCAGTACCGATGCCGCCAGCGGCAAGCAGGCTCTGCGCATCACGGATGAATTCCCCGAGCACTTTCTCTATGCAGTGCAGCGAATCCGCCTGGAAAAGGCCGATCCCGAGACCTGCTACCGGCTGTCCTTTTTCGCCAAGGCGGCCGCGGGGGCTGTTTTCAGCGCCGGCGTGCATGTTGAGAAGCCCAGTGCCGAGAATGCGGCGCAGACGGTCCACGTCACGGGGATGACCAGCAGCGGCTTTGTCGGTAGCGGTCAATGGCAGAAGTACCAGTATGAATTCACGGGGGTGACGGCGTCGGCGAGCGTCCTCATGGTTTGTTTCTGGCCCTGCGATTCCCGCCTGGGGGCGGCTGCGACGGGCACGCTGTTGTTGGATGACGTCGTCTGCGAGGAAATCGCCGCCGATGGCGATGACAACGCGCCCCTGCAGGCGCCGCAGACATACCATGTGTCGCCAGCAGGCGATGACCGCGGTGACGGCAGCGCTGAGGCGCCCTGGCGCAGCATCGGACGGGCCAACGAGGGGCTCCGCCCGGGTGACACGGCGCTTTTCCACGCCGGCGACTACGACGGCTGCATCAGTCCATTCCGCTCGGGGCGGCCATCGGCGCCCATCAGTTACCGGGCTGCCGGGGATGGCGAGGTGCGTTTGCGCGGCGGCGCGCCGCGGCACTGCCCCGACCTCTGGTGTATCGCCATGATGAAGCGCCGGCATGTCGTCATCGACGGCTTTTCGGCGCTGGACACGGGCGCGACGCGCTGGCTGAGCCTTGAAGGCGTGGAGGACTGCAGCTTCAGCAATCTCAGCTTCAGTGGCGTGTCCACTCAGAACCCGGTTATCTTGCGGAGTATCCGCCACTGTCGTTTCGCAGACATGGTTGTTGAGCGCGCTTGCGGTACGCGCAACGGCCTGGTCAGCGGTGATATGTGGAATAACTGGGACGCCCATTACAACGTCTTCGAGCGGCTTTATCTGTCCCGGGCGGGGCATCGGCCCTTTGGGCTTAACGAGGGCTGCAGCTACAACGTCGTCCGCGACTGCGTGTTCGACGGCCGCTGGGGACGCAACTTCGAGTTTTTTGCAACGTCCCGCACGCTGATGGAGCGCTGCGTGATCACCCATGCCTATGAGGGCTCTGGCTCGGCTGATCCGCGCGCGAAGTGGTTCGGCACGGACTGCGTCTTTCGCTACAACGTCCTCATCCGCAATTACGGCGCGCCACTGGTTGCCAATTCTTATTACGACCGCTGGCATAAAGTCCAGCTGGCGCTGATCAACTCGCGCATGTACAACAACACCTTCGTGCAGAACGACGAATGCGCCTGGGCGCTCTCGGATGAACGCCGCAAGGACTGCGAGGAGCATTTCATGCGCGACAACCGCCACTGGAACAACATCTTCTTCGCCAACGATGCGGCGGGCTGCGGTCTGGCTATCGCCATGAATCAGCTGGTGGATGACAGCAATACCTTCAGTCACAACCTGCTTTGCGGCAGCGAGCCTGGCGGTAAAGTCGTGCAAATCACCGGCAAGGGCGGCGCGATGTGGTCCGTCGCCGAAGCCGAGGCAGCCGCGCCGGCGAAGTTCCGCGATAACATGGACGCCGCGCCGCGCTTTGTCGCCTTGGCTGCTGGTGACGTCCGCCCCGCAGCGGACAGCGTCGTCATCGACGCGGGAGTGCCCCTGGCGACAGTCGTTGCCGACAGTGATGGTGATGTGTTGCGCGTTTCCGACGCGCGGCCATTTTACGACGGCTACGGCATTCCGGGTGAGACGGGCGACGAGCTGATGATTGGCCCGGCGAAGAGTCCGGCGCGGGTTGTGCGTGCGGACCTCGTCGCCGGCGTCCTGCAGCTGGACCGCGCGGTGACGGCGCGTCGTGGCGACGGCGTGTCCTTGCCCTATGCCGGCGCGGCGCCGGACCTGGGTGCCTACGAATTCGGCATGGACTTTGCGCCAGGCCCGCGCCGGCTCTTGGACCTGCCGCGGGTGCCTGCGTTGGACGAACGCCATCCGTCACCGGTAATCAGTTGCGATTTCGAACCCGAGACCTTCGAAGAATGGGGCTATCTGTTCAAGTACACCCGCTACTGGCACTCCACGGTATTTCTTGATACCACGCAGGGCGCTTACGGCAAGAGCCGGCAGTGCCTTACGGCCATTGCCGCGCCCGCCTCCGCCGGCGAGCTCGGGCGCTTCGGCGGCCTCGCCAAAGTGCTTGCCGACCGCGAACCTGCCCGGCCTATGGAGGGATCGCTGTGCATCCAGATCCGTCCCATGAAGTGGGATGTCGATCTCTACCCGATCCTGCAATTCGACTATAAAATAACTCCCGGCGCGCCCTGGGGCGTTGCGGTGAATCTCTTTCCCCGGCCGGACTTGAGCGCGACCTGGCTGTTTCTGTGTACGACGCCGGGACACGACACGCACGGCATCGCCAACGCTCAGGCGGGCGAGCTCGTCAACGACGGCCAATGGCACACCGCGATACTCGATATGCGTCTCCTGCGGCGCTGCGATCCGGCCTTCAAGAGTCCCAGCCGCATCCGCTTCCGTAATACCGGCGACCAATACATGTACAAAGGCGCCGCCATGTCCAATGCCCAGGCTTGGATCGACAACGTCGTCATCCGAGCTGAATAGGGCAGCTGCCAGCGGCCAAGAGCTACGTTGGGTTTTGCGAGGGGGAGGAAAGGGGCTTTGCTTCTTTCCTCCCCCTCGCGCTCCCCTACCTATCCCATTTCGGCTCAGCGCCTTGCGGACGTCGCGAGGCGACGACCGCAAGGCGCTGAGCGTCAGCAAGTAAGGGCTGTGGCAAGAGTTATTCGCCTTGATTATGGGGCGTATATGTATCTGTTGTGGTCAATGAAAGTTGACCGAAAGCAATCACTGCTGGCGAAAATCGCTTGGAGTTTTTTACATGAGCTCTTACTGGCGGCTACTCGGTATTGGGTGCCGACTTTGTCTGTGTTCAGTTTGCGCGGAACAAGCGCGGTTACAGCCTGACCCAAGCGACGAGTATGGCGTCGGCGCCGTTACAGCCGTATTCATAGACGGCGATTTGCGCGTCATCGGCGGCGACGCCGTAGCAGCGCTCGTTGCCCGTTCGCTCCACCTGGATGGCAAGGTAGGTCTTCGTGTCATCAAGGATTTTCGCGGTCTGGCCATTGGGTAGGCGGCATTCCAGGTTGATGTAGCTGCCGGGCAGGTCATTGAGGGCCTGCACCGTGGTAAGTTCCGCAATGCCGAGCGAATGCAGTCGCCGCAAGATCTTCTCAAGGTCGCGCATGGCTGTTGTCCTTCTTTGTGGTAGGATCGTGAGTGACGCTGGGTACACTGGTCTGCTTTTGGCCCTCTACTGTAGCGTGCTCCGTGGCACTGCGCACAGCGGTTGGACACGTACGGCTACTCTACCAACTGTTTTGGGACCGATGCCCCTTTGCCCCAGTATTTTTTGGCGTGATGCCGGCAGAAAGGCCTCGCTGATGCTAAATTCTCTGTTTGTATTGACAGTTGTAAAACGGGTTGCGAGTGCTGCTCACTGCAGAGTGGCAGCAGGAAAAGACGGGACGGCATGGAAAAGCATTATCTGGGGCATTTGCCCAAAAATGATCCCTTGTACAGTTACTTGCGTTACGACATCCAGCCGCAACTCACAGGGGGAACAGACGACATTGACTATCGTGTGTATATGATGCCGGGTTCGAATGACGTCTATGTCTACGAGGAAGCTAGCAGCGGGCAGCGGGTGGTGGGGAAGTTCTTTTTGTCGCCGCGGCAGCCGGATTACGAGCGCGCGGCGCGGCGATTGGGTCGCGAGTATCGCAATTTGGCGCTGATGCGCGAGCATGGCTTTGACCACTCGCCGCATTATATCGCGCGGCCGCTCGGAGCGAATTATCTGCTGAATTGCCTGCTGGTGGTCGAGTACTGTTACGGCGAGCAGCTCAGCGCGGTGATCTTGCGCTCCATGGAACAGAATGACGAGCAGCTGCTGTATGACAAGCTGGGGGCGCTGGCGTTTTTTCTGGCGGAGTTTCACAACCGCACGGTCGCCGACGGCACGGTGGACTTCGTGGTGACCTGCGCTTACATGGACCGCCTGACGGCGCGGTTGCGGGAAATCAACGCGATCAACGATGACGAACTGAACGAGTTGAACTGGCTGCGCGATCGTTGGCGGGACCAGCCGCGCATGTGGGCGGACCGGCAGGTCTACGTCCACGGCGATGCCACGCCCGGCAATTTCCTGTTTGGTGACGGTCTCAATGTCATCTCCTTCGATCTGGAACGGCTGCATTACGCCGACCGTATTTTTGATACCGGGCGCATCGCCGGCGAGCTGAGTTATTTTTATATGCGCCATCGGGGCAACAAGGACGCCGCCGAGCGCTTCATCGGGCATTTCCTCTGGGAGTACGCCTGCCATTTTCCGGATCGCGAACGGGCGTTTGCGACCATGAATGCCCGCGTGCCCTTCTATATGGGCATTACCTTCCTACGGATTGCGCGCAATGAATGGATCGCGCCGGACTTCAAGGCGTGGCTGATTGCTGAGGCCAAACAATGCTTGAGGAGCTTCTGAATGGACGTACGAGGCATTATTTTTGACCTCAACGGGACCTTGATTGACATCCTCACCGACGAGGGCAATGATGACGTGTACCGCACCCTGAGCAACTTCCTCAGCTATCAGGGCATGCTGTTGCCGGCGGAAGAGCTCAAACAGGAGTTTTTCGGGCGTTGCCGCGAGCAGCGCCGCAACAGCTCCGAGGCATATCCCGAGATCGACGTCGTGGCGGTGTTCCGGGCCATATTGCGCGCCCACGGTCGGCGGGCGCTCCCGGCGTTGCCGGAGGAAAAGCGGGCCTGCCTGCCGCAGGTGCTGGCGGAGTTGTTTCGCGCGGCGTCGCGTTTCCGGCTGGAGCTCTATCCGGGCGTGCAGTCTGTTCTGGAGCGCCTGCATGGCAAGTATCCCATGGCGGCGGTGTCCGATGGCCAGAGTGTCTGGGCGCTGCCGGAGCTGCGTGCGGTGAAGCTTGAGCGTTTCTTTTCGCCTATTGTCATCTCGGAAAGCCACGGCTTCCGCAAGCCCGATCCGCGCTTGTACCAAGTCGCTCTGGACGCGATGCAGTTGCCGCCGGAGAACGTGATCTTCGTGGGCAATGACATGTATCGCGATGTCTATGGCGCGCAGAAAATGGGCATGCAGGCGGTTTTTTTCCGCAGCAACCAAGGCGAGCAAAGCCGTGACGGCGTGGAGCCCGATTATATCATCTACGATTTTGCGGAGCTGCCGGCGGCGATAGACTTCCTGCGCAAGAAGCCCATCCTTCGCAATGGCGGCGCAACCGACTGATCTTCGTATCGCGCCGGCGTCAGTCCGGCGTGGCGTTTGTGTTAAGACTTGATTTGCGTACAAAAGGAGAACGAGCCATGGCTTTGTTGTTCGACATGCCTCTGGAACGCCTGCTGCAATACCAGGGACGGAATCCCAAACCGGCGGATTTTGACGCTTTTTGGGACCGCAGCCTTGCCGAGATGAATGCCACTGACAGTCGGATTGAGCTGACGCTGGCGGCCTTCCAGGCGCCTTACGCGGAATGCTATGACTTGCGCTTTACGGGCGTCGGCGGTGCGCGCATTTATGCCAAGCTGCTTAAGCCGCGCGGCTTCAGCGGCAAACGCCCGGCGTTGCTGCAGTTCCATGGCTATTCCGGTGACTGCGGCCAGTGGCAGGACAAGCTGGCTTACGCCGCCGCGGGCTTTGTGGTTGCGGCACTGGATTGCCGGGGGCAGGGCGGCCTCTCCGAAGACGTCGGCGGCACCTCGGGCAATACTCTCCACGGCCATATCATCCGCGGTCTCGACGATGCGCCCGAGAAAATGCTCTTCCGGCGGATCTTCCTTGACTGTGCGCAGCTGGCGAAGATCGTGATGGCCATGCCAGAAGTCGATCCCGATCGGGTGGGCTGCATGGGTGGCAGCCAAGGCGGTGGGCTAACGCTGGCCTGCGCGTCGCTGGTGCCACGCATCAAGAAAGCCGCGCCGTGCTATCCTTTCCTGAGCGACTATCAGCGCGTCTGGGAGATGGAGCAGGATAAGGCCGCCTACGCCGAGCTGCGCGAGTACTTCCGTCATACGGATCCCACTCATGAACGCAAGGCCGAGACTTTCACCAAGCTGGGCTATATCGACATTCAGCACCTCTGCCCGCGCATCCGCGCCGAGGTCATGCTGGGCATCGGCTTCGCCGACACGGTGTGCCCGCCGTCCACCCAGTTTGCCGCCTACAACAAGATCAGCTCGCCCAAGAGTTTCGTGTCCTATCCCGATTTCGGCCACGAAGGCCTGCCCGGCCACAGCGACCGGGTCTTCCAATTCATGCTGGGACTGCTCTGAAACGCGACGGTTTTTAGCGCGCTCTAAGGCGCTTGCAGCGCACCCCGTACGACGACGGCTGGTCGCCGCACGGGACGCGTGTCAGTAAAGTAAGGCAAAAAAAAGAAAAGTTGAGTAATGGGTCGCCCATTGATAATGGCGGCCAGACATGCCGCCGATGTCAATCCCAGGTAAGCAAGGGAGTTCCATTGCCCCTTTTGCCCCAGTCAGCTTCGCCGACTGGGCAAAAGGGGCCGAGGAACACGAGCGTAGAGGGCGTGTAACCCAGGGCGGCGCACGCTTTCAGCGTGCTTGCTCTGGGCTGGTATGTTTCGCGCTTTCAGCGCTTCTGCCGCTTCGCGGCCAGGGAAACAGGCACGTTTGGTTCGGCCTGAAGCTCAATTCTCAATGGGTGACCGATTACAAAGTTGATACCACTTCGTACCTTCTTTGTTTGATTTTTTCCGGCTGAGACGTATAATCTTGAGAGAAGGTATACGTAAGGAGGTACATATGACAAGCAAACTGACATTGAGTATGGATGCGGCTGTCATTGCCAAGGCTCGCCGAATATCCAAGTATCGCAAAACCAGTGTTTCGGCAATGGTTGCGAACTTCATTTCGTCACTGAACGACATTGAGCCGCCTGTGCCGGACCTGCCACCGATAACGCGCCGCGTTCTTGAAATGGGCGCGGCCTTGCCGGTGACCCCGAAAGATTGGGATTACCACGATGAACTCACAGATGGCATGGGTGAGAAATACGGTGTCAAATGAAAATAGTTTTTCTTGACACGAATATCCTGCTTGATGTGATGTTGCATCGGGAGGAATTTTTCCCCGAAGCGGTACGCCTTTGGGCAGACTGTGAGGAGGGGCGGATTCGCGGCGTGATTTCAGCCATCACGCTGAACAATATGCATTTCATAATGCGAAAACGGGTTGGCAGCATCAAGGTACTTGATTATGTGCGCCATGCGCTGAATGTCTTTGCCGTTGAAGCGCTTGACGATACGATTCTCCGATTGGCAGTCGATATGCCATGTAAAGACTTTGAAGACGCTATCCAGACTTTCTCGGCAGTGCATGCCAAAGCGCAATGCATTGTGACTCGCAATCCATCGCACTTTTCGCGTAATTACCTGCCAATTATTACTCCGCGAGAGTACTGGGATATTCACCATTAAGCCACGCTGTCAGTATATTTCGTACGCTACTACGCGGGAAATATCACGTGCGTGCGCTGAAGCGGGATGTGCCATCGGCGAGGCCGGCCTCTGGTTTGCGCGGCTGCCGGGTCTGCTGGTCAGACTTTCTTGTGCTTCCAGCGGCCCAAGCTGAACCACCAGCCGACGATGATGGCGTGGATGACCTGTGTGCCAGCCATGGCTGACCAGATGCCGATGGTGCCATAGCGCTGAGAGAGGAACACCGCGGCGGGCACTTGGACGCCCCAGAGCGTGAAGGCGTTGATGACAAAGGGGGCGACGCTGGCGCCGGCACCGCCCAACGCGCGGCTGAGGATGATGCTCAGCGCGCTGCAGATGTAGAATGGCGCCTCGACGTGGAAGTACTCGGCGCCGATCCGGATAGCTTCAGGGTCTTCCGAGGCAAAGAAGGCAATAAACTGCGGGGCGAAGAAGACCAGCAGCAGACTGGCGATGACCATGATGACGGCTTCGACGCCCACGGCGAGCCACGCGGCTTTGACGGCCCGGTCGGGCTTTTGCGCGCCGAGATTCTGCCCGACCATGGCCGCAGCAGCATTGCCGAAGGCGAATGCGGGCATGAGGATCATGATGTTGATGCGGGTGCCGACGCTGTAGCCCGCGAGCACGGAGGTGCCGAAGGGCGCGACAATGCTGTAGAGGGTCGCATTCATGAGGCTGCGCAAGAGCATCTGACCGGAGCTGGGTACGCCAATGCGGGTAATACGCCAGCACAGATGGGGATCAGGAAGCCAGTCGCGAAAGCGGATGTTCAGGTGGACTTTGCCGCTGACCAGCAGATGCAGAGAGGTTACGGCGGCGACGGCCTGGGAGATCGCGGTCGCCCAAGCGGCGCCGTTGACGCCCATGTGCGGGAACGGGCCGACGCCGTAGATGAGCAGCGGGTCCAGTACGGCGTTGAGCACGTTGGCCAGCGCCATGATTTTCATGGGCGTCCAAGCGTCGCCGGCGCCCTGCATGGCGGCGTTGCCTAGGAAAAGTACGAACATGGTGAAACTAGTGAAGAGCAGAATGCGCAGGTAGGGCAGGCCAAGCGCGGTGACGTCGTCTGGGATGCTCATCCAGCGAAAAAAGTCCGGCGCGAAAAACTGTCCGATGATGCCGATGATGATGCCGAAAAAGATGGCGATGGGCACGCTTTGACCGGCAGTCTGCGCCGCCAAGCGATGATTGCCCTCGCCCGTGAAGCGCGATACCAGCGCGATCGTGCCCATGGATGCGCCCATCAGCACCGGCGTCAACACAAAGAGAATATTGCCGGAGGCACTGACCGCCGCGACTGCCGGGCTGCCCAACTTGCCCACAAAATAGAGGTCGATCATATTTTGCAGATTCTGCAAAAAAGCCTGGACGAGCATCGGCGTCGCCAGGCTGAACAAAGCACGCAGGAGGTGCCCGGAGGTCAGATTCGCGTTAGTGGGGGGCATGGTGAACGTGTCCGCAGATGATTTTTTAGGAGGGGGAATCGATCCGCAGAGGGCGCAGATTGACGTGGCTTTGATGTTGGCGAGGGGAAAATTTCAGCCGCTGATGGCATTGGGCTATATTGACGCAAGCCGCCTAATGTAATGACTGCTCAGGCTCTGTCAATGGCCGGGCGGGTGGGCGGGTGATTACGCACGTAAGCGGTCAGCCATTGATATTGGCCGGCCAAACATGCCGCCAATGTCAATGGGTCGGCAGGGCAGCACGCGCCAGCGGAGGACCTGGTCGCCACCCGCATGGAAGGTGATCACCCAGGCGTCGGTCCGGGGGCTGGTGTTCGGCCCGCCGAAGGTTTCGCCGCCAAGGGTGAAGGTG
>JAQWBY010000088.1 GCA_028706165.1 Lentisphaeria bacterium
CCCGCAAAGGGCCAGCTCAAGCGCGCCGTGGATATCATCTGGGACGGCCCAGCCGCCAGCAAAATCCGCGGTTTCGCACTCAAATCGCCATCGCTGCCCTTTGCGGCACCAGGCTGGTATTTCCAGCCGGGAGATTTTCCGCCGCGCCGCCGGCTGGCCGCGGATCTGACGCCGGGCTATCGCCAAGGCAATGGCCGCAGCCCCTGGCCAACGCTGGTGGAGCTATCACCGACGCTGTCCCTCGTCTGGCTGGCCGACATTCTCGTACCCCACGCGGACGACGGCCACACGCTGGTGAGCGAGCAGACCGGCGCCCTGGACATCAGCATGCAGAACGGCATCGCCGGCCATGTCCAGCCCGGCGTGGCGCAGCATCTGGGCGATTTCTGGCTGTGGCTGCAGGACAACGACGGCGAAACTGCGTTGCGACGCCTCCCCGAGTGGTTTCGCGATCGCGGCCAAGTCGTTCCCGCCAACCGGCCGGCATGGGTGCCCCGCGTCACCCTGTATTCCTTCCATCCCGGCGGCAGCATCGGCAGCAACTGGCAAGACTGGGGCGGCTTCGCGCCCAGTACAACACAGCTGCCGCGCATGGCCGACCTCGGCTGCAACGCCCTGTGGATCCTCCCTGTGGAAGACCTCAGCCCCTATCACCCACGCGATTACTACAAATTCATGGACGGCATCGGCAACGGCGCCGAGTACCGCCAACTGGTCCACAGCGCCAAGGCCCTCAAGCTACGCGTCTGGCAGGACATCGTTCCCCACGGCGGCTCAAATACCTACCCACGCGCCGTCGAACACCCCGAATGGCTCGTCCAAGACGAAGACGGCTCCACCCTGGGTTACTGGTGCTTCGACTTCAACTGGCCATCGTGGATCGCCTACATGAGAGACGTCGCCCGCCATTATGTCCGTGATTATGGCATTGACGGCTACCGTATCGACGCCTGTAGCGGCAGCAAAATCTCCAACTGGAACCCAGCCATACCCTACGCCCGCGCCAGCATGGCCCGCATCCAGGGCGGCCTGGCCATGCAACGCGCCATCCGAGAAGGCGTCCGCGAGCACAATGCCGAGGGCAGCACCCTCGCCGAAGTCGGCAGCGGCCTTTTCGGGGTCGTCAGCGACGCCATTTACGATTTCGCCATGTGCTACTCGGTCTTCCCCGCCATGCGCGCGGCCGCCCCCACGCAATTCGTCACCAATCTCCGCCGCTGGCTGCACGAACAGCAGTATAGCAACGTGCCCGACCTGGTTTCACTGCGCCATATCGAAAGCCACGACAGTCTCCGCGCCGAACGGCAATACGGCCCGGCGCCCATGCGCGCGGCTCTCGCTGTCACCGCCTGGATCAAGGGCATGCCCATGCTCTACCAGGACGCTGAAGACGGCCACGGCCCCGTCATCAAAAAAATCTTCGCCCTGCGTAATGGCCTCTATGAACAGGACACGACCACTGTCGATTACCTGGCCGTAACGGCTCCCGCCGGTATCTTCACCTGCCTGCGCCAGGCCGAACTGCCCGCCCATCCCGCCGGCGCGTTCGCTTGGGAAAAACGCGGCGGCTGGCGCGCCAGCGTCGCCCTGGTCAATTTCAATCCTGACGAGACCACGGGCGTCATCGCCCTGCCCCTGGCGGCCCTGCCGGCGTCCCTGCGGCAGGAGAAAAGCTGCCGCGATCTGTGGAGCGGCCAGGTTCTCGCGCTGCGGCCGTCGGCCGACGGCCAGGCACTGGAAACCGACCTGCGCCTACCGCCTTTCGGCATGGCCATGCTCCGCCTGGGCAGCCGCGAACTGCCGCCCATGCCGGCGACGACGCTGGCCGCCGCGCCACGCCTACTCCCCTACGATCTCCACCTGATCGACAGCCTAGGCGAAGCCCATGCGCTCAACAACCCGCTCAACGCCGACGGCGAATTCCGCCACCGCGTCCAGGACCACGAGTGGGCCTTCACCCAAAAGCGCCTCACCGACGGCTCGCTGCAGGTCACGGCCAGCGCTCCGGTCGGCATCAGCGAGCCCAGCGGGCTTCTCCTGCGGCTGCCTCTCGCGGCAGACGAACCCTGTGACTGGCTAGTCCAGGCCGCCGCCGGCGTCTGGGAAGACCGCTTCCGCACCCGCCACCCCCATTTCGACGGCGTGACGCGCAACATCTACCACCACCTCCAGGGCGGCAATGTGCTGTGGAACAGCCTCCAGAATCCCTTCGGTTTCAGCGGCTACGAAGCGCGGCTGGCCTTCCGGACCGCCAAAGGCAGCCTGGAGCTAGCCTTCGCGCCTGACGCGCAGCCCGCACTGGCCTGCATCCTCGACCGCGTCGGCGACGCCCACGCACCGCACGTCTTCATGCGCTGGGGCGTCGGTGACGACACCATCGGCAACGCTGTCCGCAGCTTCACCTTCACCCTGCGCCAGGCCACCACGGCAACGACGACAGCCACCTCAGCCGGCACTGGCGACCCGCGCCTGCAGCCCATGGCCGGCGGCTGGCATTTTGACAACGGCACCCTCCGCCTGCTCATCAGCAATAGCGGTATCATCACCAGCCATGAAGTCCGCGGCACCGACGGCCAGTGGCAAAAGCTCTCCGGCGCCTACCAGCTCTACACCGACGCCGGCTACGCCGAGGAAGGTAAACGCTTCCAGGCCTTCGATGACGTGGAAACCTTCGCGCGCTTCACCCGCGAACCCGACGGCACGCTCCACCTGGCCTTCAGCGGCACCATGCGCGGCCGCGGCCGCTTCGATACCATGCGCCTCCCCGTCGATTACGCCACCGAATACACGCTGGGCAACGGCGACGGCTTCGGCTTCGCCTGGGCCACCCGACCCAGAAACGCCTCACAGGGCAAGCGGGTATTCGTCGCCATGCAACAGCAGCTCAACAACTGCGCCAGCCTCGAATTCCTGCGCAATGGCCAACGCGTGACCATCGGCAATGCCAGCAAAAACCGCGAGGCCGAAACCAAACTCATCGTCAACGCACAACTGCCGGACACTATTGTCCTGCGCGACAACAGCGGCACCGCGCGCCTGCGCTACACGCAGTTGCGCTGGGATGGCCCACAGCCCGAAAATCTTTTCATCCACGGCCAGGCCATATACCTGGCCTGGCATGACGGCGACGCCGCCCACGACCACATCGGCCAATGGCGCCGCGCCAGCGCCTGGATCGCCCCCGGCGAAGCTGCACCGGCGACGGCAGGCCAGCCACTGGCCACGCTGGCACTGCCGGCGCTCAGCACCGGCGACGGCTTGCTCGGCGACCCGGGCTTCGAACACAGCTCGCTCAACTACTGGTACCGGCGAATGGTGCAGCTGCAAAACCGCGCCAGCATCTGGAACGTCCCCGCCGGCGGGAGCATCACTGCCGACACCGTCCACAGCGGCCGCGCCGCAGCGACCATCATCGGCGCCTCGGGCCAGTACCGCCTGTTCACCCAGACGCTGTCCGTCAACGCCTGCAAGCCCGGCACGACCTGGCGCCTCAGCGGCTGGGCCCGCGGCGAGGACGTCCGCCCCGGCACTGACGCCTGGATGGGCGCAGTCATCCGCTTCGCAGCACAACAACGGCAGGACGACGGCCGCAGCGTCACCCGCTACGGCGAAGCAAAAATGCCCATGGGCTCTTTTAATTGGCAACCGTTTGTAGTAGAATGGACTGCTCCGGATAACGTAACGGGATTATCCATTCAAGCCGGCTTAAATGGTAACGAGGGTCGTCTATGGTTGGACGACATCAGGCTGGAAAAGGTGAAATAGGAAAGGGTCGCGCTCATGTCCTTGCGGAAAAAATGCTTTACCCTCATCGAACTGCTGGTGGTGATCGCGATCATCGCGATTCTTGCGGCAATGCTGCTGCCGGCGCTCTCCAAGGCCCGCAGCAAGGCGCGGGCCATCACCTGCGTGAACAACCTCAAGCAAATCGGCACCGCCGCCCTGATGTACGTCAGTGATTTTGACGATTTTCTAGTGCCGCCGGTGGATAACAACAAGGTCTATGGCATCCATCTGTACACCTCAAACTACCACTGGGACTACATCTTTGCCAACAGCTACATGGGCATCACCAAGTCCTCCACCGCCAAGCACCAAAACACCCCTTTCCGTTGCCCGGACGAGCCCAACCGTGCCGACGCCGGCAGCGCCCAGCAACGCAGCTACGCCATCCCCTACTGCCTGACCCTGTCGCAAGTCAAGGACACGCCGACCTACCATAAAATCAGCGACTACCCCGAGCCCAGCCGCTACATAACCGTCACCGAAGTCGACTCCGTCGCCGCCAACCTCCGTTTCTTCCCGAGCCAGCCGGCAAATGAACAGAACCGCTTCAAAGGCGCGGCCATCGGCAGCTCCGGGTCGACATCCGAAACTGTCTTCTGGTCCTCCCAGACCATTGGCTTCCTTAATCACGCCGACGAAATGCTCAACATCCTCTGCATGGACGGCCATGTCGACCGCCGCAGAGATTGGAAAGGCAAGCGCACGAACATTTCCTTCGGCCAATACACAGACGCCAAGACCCGCGGCGGTTATATTGATATCGGCAACTGAGCCGCTACCAGCAACGTGATATCCCGTGCCGCGCCAACGGCTACCGGGGACAACAGGCTCAGCACTGCGGCTGACGCGCTGTTGTCCTTCTGTTTCTCCCGTCAAAAAGCCACACCACCACGGCACGTAGTGAATAAGTACAAAGGACCTATGGCTAACACAGTGATTTTATTCGTCTGCGGCACGAACCGCCGCCGCAGCCCCATGGCCGCCGCCTATTTCCAACGGCGACTGTCGGAGATCGGCGTCACCGGCGTCAGTGTCGAATCCGCCGGCATCCACACTCGCCGACAGGAAATGGTCGACCGCGGCGCCGTCGACGCCTTGGCCAAGGTCGGCTTGGAGCCACTACAGCTCGGCGTCCGCCAACTTACGCCCAAGCAGGCCAACAGCGCCAGTCTCATCGTCTGCATGACCAGCGACCAACTCGCCGCCGTCGAAAAGAAAATACCGACCGTCGCCCGCAAACTCCGTACCCTGCTTAGCGTCATCAACTCCGACCGCCAGGTCTTTGACCCGAAGGAAAATGACGTCGGCGGCCACGCGCGTTGCCTCGATTTGATGCGCCCCGCCCTGGACGCCCTCGCCGAACGCCTGCACTAAACACGCGGCCACGCCGCCGCAGACATAGCCACACGCCAACAGAGAAAGACAGGATCATGAGCTCGAACATCAGTATCCACACGGTCGGCGCCAATTTTGAACGCGAGGCGCTGCAGCGGCCCTTCGGTTTCAAAGGCGGCTACATGCGTGAGATCTGGCAGAGCGTCGCCGGCCTGGAAAGCGCCAGCGGTCGCCGCGCTAGCGGCCTGAATTCCCAAAGCGTGCTGTGGTCGGACGCCGATGTCTTCAGCCACCACACCGAAGCCGCCGGCAACAGCCTGATGTTCGCTATGACCGAATTCGCCCTCCAGCACGCCAAAGGCATGAGTTTCCAGACGCCTTTCGAACTGCTCGACGCGCTCCTCCAGCCTACCTGGGACTACGGCAAGGCCATCACCGGCAAGCCCGATCTGCGCCAGACTTTCGCCCTCAATGCCCTAGTCGGCGTCGATACCGCCGCCTGGCTGCTCTACGCCCGCGAAAATGGCATCAGCAGTTTTGACGCCATGATCCCAGCGCGCTACCGACCCATCCTCGCACAACGCCACGACCGCGTTGCCTGCATTCCCCTCATGGCCTACGGTATTCCCATCGACGACGTCGTCCGCCACGTCGAAGAAGGCTACTTCTTCCTCAAGGTCAAAATTGGCTCGGACCCCGACCACGACGGCGACCGCGAGAAGATGCTGCGCTGGGACATGGCGCGCATCTCGGCCATCCACGAGGCCATCGGCAAACGCGGCACGCCCTACACCGCCAACGGAAAAATCCCCTACTACTTCGACGCCAATGGCCGCTATGACAGCAAGGACCGCCTCCGCCGTCTCCTAGACCACTGCGCCGCCATCGGCGCCCTGGAACAGATCGCCATCGTCGAAGAGCCTTTCCCGGAGGAGTACCGGGTCGATGTCAGCGACCTCGGCGTGCGCATTGCGGCAGACGAAAGCGCCCATTGCGATCACGATGTCGCCGAACGCATCGCCTTGGGTTACGGCGCCATCGCCCTCAAACCCATCGCCAAGACCCTCAGTATGACCCTGCGCATCGCCGAAGTCGCCGCCAAGGCCAAGGTGCCCATGTTCTGCGCTGACCTGACCGTCGGCCCCATCCAGGTCGACTGGAACAAAAGTATCGCCGCCCGGCTGCCACCACTGCCCGGCATGACCATCGGCGTCGTCGAGACCAATGGCCACCAGAACTACCGCCGCTGGGCCGATCTGCAGCAGTTCCACCCAGCCGCCGGCGCCCCCTGGACCAGCGTCAAAAACGGCTGTTTTGAACTCACCTCAGAATTTTATGACCGCAGCGCCGGCATCCTCGCTGACTCCCAGCATTATAGTGACCTGGTCTTTCCCAAATAAGCCCCGGCGAACCACAAAACACTCCCCAACAAGCTCAAGATGACAAGTCAATGGCCCACCAGCGCTTCGCACGCGCCCGCCGCCGGCGTGAAACCGGGCCGACAACCCGCACAGCCACAAGGAGACGACAAGCCCATGCAGATGGTAACCCCACAGATAGAAAACTTCCTGGCCAACTCGTCCATGATCCGCCGCATGTTCGAAGCGGCCATCGAACTGCGCAAACAATACGGCGCCGACGCCGTGTGCGACTTCAGCCTGGGCAATCCAGACCTCGTGCCGCCGCCGGCCATCGTCAACGGCCTGCGTGAGCTGGTCGGCCAGGTCGAACGGCCCGGCGGCCTCGGCTACATGCCCAACGCCGGCTACCCTGATGTCCGCGAAAAACTCGCCGAATACCTCGCCCGCGAACAGGAAATGCCCCTGCAGTCCGAACACGTCATCATCACCTGCGGCGCCGCCGGCGGCATCAACGCCTTCTTCCGCGCCGTCCTTGCAGCCGGCGACGAAGTGGTCTGCCCCGCGCCCTATTTCGTCGAATACGGCTTCTACGCGGGCAACTACGGCGGCGTACTCAAACCGGTGAAATCCACGCCTGGCGACTTCCGACTCGATCTGGCCGGCCTGGAAGCCGCGATCAACGACAAAACCCGCGTCGTGCTAGTCAACTCGCCCAACAACCCCAGCGGCGCCGTCTACAGCGCCGACGAACTCCAGCAGCTCAGCGCCATCCTCAACCGCGCGACCGCAAAATACGGCCGGCCCATCTACCTGCTCTCGGACGAACCCTACCGCTTCCTGGCCTTTGACGGCGTCACCGTACCGGCAGTTCTGCCGCTCTATCCCTACTCGCTGGTCATCGGCTCCTTCTCCAAGAACCTGGCCCTGGCCGGCGAACGGGTCGGCTACGTCGTCACGAACCCGACCATGCCCGGCGGGCAACAGCTCATGGCCGCACTTACCCTGACCAACCGCATCCTCGGCTACGTCAACGCCCCCTGCATCGGCCAAAAGCTGATGCTGGCCGCACTGGGCACCCAGGCCGACGCCAGCGCCTACGTCCGCCGCCGCCAGAAAATGGCCAGCGTCCTCAACGACGCTGGGATCGACTACACCCTCCCCGCCGGCACCTTCTACTTCTTCCCCAAGGTGCCCGGCAATGTCACCGACACCGAATTCGTAGCCATGCTCACCGAAGAACGCATCCTCGCCGTCCCCGGCAGCGGCTTCGGCTACCCCGGCTACTTCCGCCTCGCCCTCTGTGTCGATGAACGCTTCATCGACCAGGCCCGCCCAGGCTTCATCGCCGCCGCCAAACGCGCCCGCGCCGCCAAATAAACACGGCACCCGCACGACACGACACCGTTCAACACAACGCCACATATAACGAGCGCATAGACGCCCCATAGGAGCCCACCGATGCAACAGCCCACGACAATCTACCTCAGTGAACGGCCGGCAACCGAACTCTGGCATGGGGATGCACTCATTCTTGGCGGCGGCCTCAGCGGCCTGGCCGCCGCGCTGGCGCTGCGGGCACGGGAACCGTCGTGGCGCATCGCCATCGTCGAGGCGGAAGCGACTCTGGCGCGCGAAGTCACCCTGGAGTGGCGGAACCAGCCCATTCCCGGCGTCGTCGGCGAGGCCATCGCCCAACAGGCCGCCGCGCTGGGCGCAACCGCTGGCGCGCCAGCCGACCCCGTCATCACCGCGCTGGCCGCCGACAAGGTCGTCGCCGCCGCACGCATTGACGCCTTTGTCAAAGTCCTGCCCATGCGCGTAATCCGCACGGCCTCCGGCATGCTGCGCGGCGTGGAAGTCGTGGGCAAGAGTGGCCGGCAGCTCATGGCGGCGCCACTGGTGGTCGATGCCACCCCCGGCCGAGCCTTCAGCCACCGCATGGCCAAACTGCCCCTGCCCGCCTTTGACCGCGTGCAACGCGTGGCCTACATCCACGGCGTGGCTATCGATGCGCCGCAGAGCATCGCCCTGCCTGATAGCTGGGGCGTCGTCGGCAACACCGCCACCCTGCGCCCCACCTGCTGGAAGCAGGACGCGCTGCTCAGCATCGCCCTTCCGGCCAACCACGGCGACAGCCGCAGCACTCTCGCACAGCGTAGCCAGAAAATCCTCGCCGACGCCGTGGCCGCCTTGCGCCGCCGCGGTGACGCCTACGCCCACGCCAGTCTGGTGGACATCGCGCCGCTGCTGAGCTACCACGGCCCCACAGCCGCCGCAGACGCCCCCACCCGCTTGCCCGCGTTGGCCCTCTACGGGGTGTACTGCTTGCCCCTTGCCGACGACCTCATGGCGGATGTCACCCACGCCAGCCAACTCGCGCTGGCTCTGCGCCCCGCCCAAGCGCCCATGCCACGCCGCAGTTCACTACCCGGCGAAACCCTCCAGAGTTCCGAACTACAGGCCGACGTGGACCAAGACCTTCCCGAGATCATTCTGCCGCCCGTGTCCGTAAGCTGTCATGAGGGCGCGGAAGTCGCCGTCGCCGGCTGGGGCGCCGCCGGCATCTACGCGGCCATCAGCGCCGCCGAAAAAGGAGCGGACGTCGTCGTTCTCGATCCCTGCACCATCCCCGGCGGCCTCTGCACCGCCGGCCGCATCCACTCGTACTACTACGGCCTCACCGGCGGCCGCCAGGACGCTCTCGACGAACAGACCGCCCGCCGCGCCGGCGACCTCGCCGACGCCTGGAGCGGCTTCCACCCCATGGCAAAAGCCGATGTCTTCCAAGACGCCTTGAGCGCCACCGGCAAGGTCACGCTCTTTACGGGCCACGTGGTCTTTGGCGTCATCAAGGACGGCGCGCGCGTCTGCGCGCTGCTTAGCGCCGCCGATGACGGCTACCATCTCTTCCCCTGCCAAGCCGCCATCGACAGCACCGGCGACGGCGATGTCGCCGCCGCGGCCGGCGCCGCCACCACCCTCGGCCGCCCGGGCGACCACTTCCCGCAGCCCTACAGCTACACGCCGTCACGGACGCAAAATGGTAAGGTCCATCACCATAACTTCGACGTCGGCTGGACTGATCCCTGCGACAGCAAGGAATTCTCCCGCGCGCACTTCGTCGGCCGCCGCGCCATCGCCCGCCACGCGCCTTTCACGGACGAACGCCATTACTGCTCGCTGTCGCCGCTGCTCGGCCTCCGCGAAAGCCGCTTCATCGTCGGCCGCAGCAACGTAACCTTTGATGACGTCCTCGACGGTCAACAGTGGCCCGACGCCGTCTGCAGCAGCCGCTCCAACTACGATAACCACGCCATGGACTACGCCGAGGAAAGCCGCTGGGCATGGCGATACGTCATGCTCTGCGGGCTCTGGGACTACGCCGCCACCGGCCAAATTCCCTTCGGCGCCATGGTGCCCGCCGACGTCGATGGGCTGCTCGTCGCCTGCCGCGCCCTCGCCGTCGACCATGATCTCAGCCAGATGGTGCGCATGCAACACGATATGCACGTCGTCGGCGAAATCTGCGGCGTCGCCGCCGCCAAAGCCCTCCAGGACGGCGTGCTCGTCGGCGATGTGGACGTCGCCGCTCTGCGCGTCGAAATGGCCGAACGCGGCGTGGCACCCAAGCCGGCCACCAAAGCAGCCGATCTGTCCGTACCTGAATTGCTCGCGGCGCTTAACGTCACTGACGACAATGACCAGGCCGCCCGCCAGCTACGCAATCTCGCCATGTGGCGACTCGGCGCCTGCCGCGGCAGCGACGGCGCCTTTTGGCCCCAATTCTTCGCCGACTGTCCGCCGGCAGCGCGCTTCCCGGCCGCCGTCGCGGCTGCCCTGGGGGGCCACGACCTCCCGGAAGTACGCAACATCCTGCAGGATGTCATCACGCGCCGGGTCACCGCGCCAGCCTTCGGCCGCAAAGCGCCGCCGCCTTACCTGGTAGCGGCACTGGCCCTGGCCGAACTGCCGACGGCGCCAGCCGCAGCCAATCTTGGTGCGCTGCTGGACGAATGGGCGCCGCTGGTCCATCCCTCGGCTGGCGGCAGCGCGTCGCTCGTGCCCGGCACCATGACCTCGGCGGACGTCCTGGCCCTGCTCAAAGCCTTGGCCAGTGCCGCCGACCGCGATGCCGCCGTCACCGGTATCCGCGCGTTCCTCGCCAAATGGCCGGAAGAGCCCTTCGCCATGCCCCTCTGGGGCGTACAATGGCACCAACCATGGGACTCGTTCCGCTTCGCCATTGACCTCCGCGCCGCCAGGACCCTCATCAAACTCGGCGACAGCGACGTCATGCCGCTGCTTAGGCCATACCTCAATGACGACAGTCTCCTCATCCGCCGCTACGCACGCGCTATCCTTGCCGAATGCCGCGCCAGCAACAAAGGAGCATAAACACGCGACCCGTAGGGGCGGACCAGTGTGTCCGCCCTTCACATAGGGGCAGACCGATCGCGGCCACGTCGTCGATCAGCGCGATGAGGTGTCCGCCCTTCACGTAGTGGCGCACCTATGTGTCCGCCCTTCACATAGGGGCAGACCTATGCGCCCGCCCTTCACATAGGGGCAGACCTATGCGCCCGCCCTTCACATAGGGGCAGACCTATGCGCCCGCCCTTCACATAGGGGCAGACCTATGCGCCCGCCCAACACCGCAGTGCTGCAGGCGTACTGCCACTCTGTCCACATTGTCCACTCTGTCCACATTGTCCACTCTGTCCACATTGTCCACATTGTCCACATCATGACCACCGCTATCCCTTGCAGCACCTGTGCCCCCCGCGCGCCCTTTCCGGCGCGGGATATCAGCACGCTGCTGGCGCGCCACAATCGTCTGTGGGGCGAACGCTGGCAGTGCTGGTGTGAATCCGTGCAACCGCCCTGGTGGGGGCGCGGCCTGGTCATCTCGCCCGACCTACGCGGCCGCTACGAAAGCTACCTGCCTGTACGCGAGTACCTCGCCAGCATTACGCGCCTCGCCGAAGTCTTCCTCCCAGACGCGTCGTGGTTGCCCATCGTTCTGCATAACACCGGCGGCTGCGGCTGCCTGCCGGCCTCGCCCCCTTATGCGTCCATCGCGGATTATTGGGCGACACTACCAGACGGCCTCGCTGGCAAGCTCTGCCTGACTGCCGACGAGCTGCTGCCGCTCTTCTGCGCCCTGGCAGACCCACCGCGCTACGGCACCACCACCGGCCGCTACCCCGAGCAACTCGCCGAGCTCGATGAGCTTTTTCGGCACTGGCCACCACACACGCCACTGCACCTCCTCGACATCGGCAGCGGCGTTGGCCTTAACACCCTGGAAATCGCCACCCACGCAGCCACACTCGCGCCGCAGGCCGCGCTGGCCGTCACCGGCGTCAGCGCGGAACGCCTTGAAGTGTGGATGGCCAGCGCACGACGCCTGCCACACGACCCGCAACGCGAAAAAAAACTGCGGGATTTCTCCTGCGATCTGCCAGTGGCCTTCGTCTACGGCCGCGCGGAGGACTTTTTCTTGCCAGGCCGCTTTGACATCGCCATCTGCAATGGCCTGGCCGGCGGCCGCTTTCTCCACCAGCCCGCCCACATCGCGGCCTTCCTCGACCGCTGCGCCAAGGCCTTGCATACCAACGGCCGGCTCTTCCTGGCAAACCGTTTTCACGACGGCCATCGCGACCAACTCGATGCACTCGTGGCAATCGCCCGCGACAACGGCTGGACCTGCCACGGTTCGCCACACACCCTCCGCCTCCAACCACCGGCGACAGCGCGCTGAACCGCGCCGTTGTATTTGCTGCGCCAGCGCGGTAAATTTTGCCTTGTCTATCGCCTGCCGCGGCGCAGTCCCCCGACCGCCAATCGCCGCCCTTTCTCCACCCAGCAATTCACAGCCCGGAGTCAGCCATGAAGCTCCAATTCCTCGGCACCGGCGCCGCCGACTGGCCCAATCCCGGTCCCAAAGTCGGCGCCGGCCGCCGTTTTTGCTCACAGTGCCTCAATGGCCACGTCCTCTTGGATTGCGGCCCAATGACACTTGATGCCTTGGACGAATTCCACCTTGACCCCGCCGCACTGAGCGACATCGTCATCAGCCATCCCCACGGCGACCACTACGACTTCCCCGTCATTGCCGCTATCGCCGCTCGCCGCGATCCCGCCGCCGAGCCCCTCGTGCTGCACCTCAATGCCGCAGCCGCCAAGGCCCTCAGCAAACAGCAGTCGGCCATCCCCGACAATCTACGCCTGGCGCCTTTCGTGCCCGGCGACGTCTTCAGCTGCGGCGACTTGCAGTTCCACGCTCTGCCAGCCAACCACCGCCTGGAACGCGCCAACGAACTCGCCGCGCATTTCTACATCGAAAGCGCCCAGCAAGAAACGCTGTTCTACGCCCTCGATGGCGCCTGGCTCCTCAAAGACACTTGGACATTCC